>JBKDSV010000088.1:0-1816 GCA_046340795.1 Cyanobacteriota bacterium
CCTTTTTGATGGTTTCACTCTAACCAAGAAGGAGTTCTGGCTGCTTCGATTGGGCGACTTCGGACCGCCAGAAGTCGTATGGGCGCTACCAGTAGCGTCCCCATGCTGGTCAGACGCTATACCCACCCCCTGAACGGTTACAATATCAGAGATGGTGGAGTTAATGGTATTAAGCTTACTTGGGATGAGGGGGAAACCCAGTATGAGGTGGAAAAAGGAATTGAAGTGTATGAACGTCTTAAAGATCGTCCAAATATCGCTGCTTGGAATCCACTCTCTGTGGGGATTGCCTATGCGATGATCGATAAAGTTACCCAGCGGCGAACACCTTTGATTACGATCAATCATGGACGTACAGATTCTACTGATGGCCGCGTATTTCCCTATGTGTTCCCTTTGCTGCTTAATCCCTACAGCGAGACTTCTGGAATCATCAACTATCTAGCTTCGCGAGAGGGAGGACAAGATAGGCTGAAGGGAAAGTCAATCGTCGTTCTCTATCATGGTTCACCATACGGCAAAGAAACGATTCCTATTTATAACTTGCTAGCCCAAAAATATGGCTTCAAGGTTGAGCAAATTGAAGTGCCACATCCTGGAAACGAACAGCAGTCGCAGTGGCTTTCTATTCGACGGCTGAAGCCTGACTATGTGGTCTTGCGCGGCTGGGGTGTGATGAATCCTGTAGCCCTTCGTACGGCACAAAAAGTTGGTTTTTCTGCCGATCGCATCATCGGTAACGTCTGGTCAAATTCAGAGGAAGACGTTCGACCTGCTGGTGAAGCTGCGAAGGGCTATATTGCCATCACGACTCAGGCATCAGGTAAGCAATATCCTGTTCTCCAGGAAATCATTAATACAGTTTATCAGAGAGGTAAAGGCAACCTCGCAGATAAAAATCGGATCGGCAGCTTATACCATAATCTTGGCATTGTCAATGGCATTCTTAATGTTGATGCGATTCGCATTGCGCAACAAAAGTTTGGAAAGCGACCGCTGAGTGGCGATGAGGTTCGTTGGGGTTTTGAGCATCTAAAGTTAGATCCTGCCAGGGTTGAGAAACTTGGGGCCAAGGATCTCTTTCATTCCATCAATGTGACTTGGAAGAATCATGAAGGTGATGGTCGTGTAACCTTCCAGCAATGGGATGGAAGCAAGTGGAATGTCATTTCAAAATGGATTTCGCCCGACTGGGCGTTACTGCGACCGATCATCGAGGCTTCTGCCAAGAAGTATGCCAAAGAAAATAATATTCAACTTCGAACAGAGGCTGATGTTGACAAGATTGTTAAATGACCTTGCCCTCTTTCATTGGCCAATCCCCGATAGATTCAGCATCTGCAATCCTTGCCGTGCAAAGTGTTGGAGTAATTTACAATGATTCTGTTCAGGCCATCAGTAACGTTAGCCTGATTGTGCCACCCCGAACAATCACCTCTTTGGTGGGCGCAAACGGCGCAGGCAAGACCACGACCCTTCGTGCCATCTCCAATCTGCTAATCGCACTGCGGGGGCGGTTATCGACTGGTCGCATCTTGTTTGATGGGCGGGATGTTGCTCACCTTCAGGCCTCCCAGTTAGTCCGCCATGGTTTGGTCCACGTTCCGGAAGGACGCCACTGCTTTCCACACCTCAGCGTTGAGGAGAATCTGCTCACAGGCGCGATCGCTCGGGGGCAGGGCCCATTAGAAGTCACGCTGAGCTGATTGCCCGGGCCGCTGCTTTCCAGCCCAGCAGTTCCAGTAAACCCCTGATGTCGTGGGCCAGGGCGGCGAGCCCCTCGGCGATCGACCAGAAGCCATCAAGGCGCAAGGCA
>JBKDSV010000089.1:0-8292 GCA_046340795.1 Cyanobacteriota bacterium
CCTTTTTGATGGTTTCACTCCAACCAAGAAGGAGTTCTGGCTGCTTCGATTGGGCGACTTCGGACGGCCAGAAGTCGTATGGGCGCTACCAGTAGCGTCCCCATGCTGGTCAGACGCTATATCCACCCCCTGAACGGTTACGATTAAGGAGGCTCTGGAAACCCCCCCAGCGGCACCCCTGAGAGCACGGAGCTCCCAGTTGGTGCACGGGACGGCTTCCACTGGCGACCGGTTGTACAGAGCTTCCTTAAGGAGACCCTGGAAAACCCCTCAGCGGCACCTATGAGAGCGCGGAGATGCTGGTTGGTGCAAGGGACAGCTTCCACTGGCGACCAGTTGTCCAGAGCCTCCTTAACAGTTCATGTTTGAAGCCATCTGCTCTCGCACCACTGATCAAAGGATTATAACCGCAGATCAGGCTTACAGCCTCGTGTTTAATCAATCTGACTGGGGTGCCACTCAGTCATGTGATGGATGGGTTTGCCCAGAGTGTCATCAACCTGTCTCGCAGGATCGGACACTGGCCCGCTTTCCTGCCTGCAGCAGCCCCGATTCGGTTGACCCGCCAGGGCGATTCGGTGCCCCGAACCCCGGTGGTGAGGGCCGAATCGATCGGTTCGGCTCGCCCCTCCCAGGCTCTGATCCTCCGCGGCGACAGTGAGCACACCGGGGGCAAACGACGACCCCGCACCTGCAACCTTCGCCATCGGAACCATGCTGACCCGCCGTTCTTCTTCTCCCTTCGATCTGTTCGACCGTCTCGAGCAGCAGCTCAGCCAGCAGCTGCAGACCGCCGAGCGCGTGCCCGCCGCCGAGGTTCACGAAACCCCGGAGGGCTATGAGGTGGTGCTTGAACTGCCCGGCGTCGAAAAGGCCGCCATCGAGGTGAAAGCCACCGAGCGCACCCTGCTGATCAGCGCCGAGCGCCGCAGTCAGCGCCAGCTGGGCGGCCAGCCGGATCAGTCCGAGGCTCCGAGCGGCCGCGAGGCTCCCGTCCAGGCCGAGAAGGGCCGTGGCCCCCTGCTGAGCGAGTTCCGCTACGGCACCTGGAGCCGCAGCTTCCGCTTCCCCGTCGCGATCGAGCGCGAGCAACTGCAGGCCGTCTACCGCGACGGGCTGCTCACGGTCACCGCCCCCAAGGCCAACACGGTCAGCAGCGTGACCGTGAAGGTGGAGGGCTGAGGAGCTGAGGCCTTCCCTGGGCTGCGGCCCTGATCATGAGAACCCCTGCCCCTGGCTCCGGCCGGGGGCTTTCTCTTGGGGACAACGAATCGGCTCAGTGGCGCAGCGACTCGCAGGCCTCCCCGTCGCCGTTGCTGTCGAGATAGGTGTGGCCCTGGCGCAGCAGCTCCTGGGCGCGGGCATAGGAGCCGATCTCCTTGCAGCGGTAGCGGCGGCCACCGGGGGTGGTGCCATCGGGGATCACCGCAGCGGTGCGACCGCGCCGGAAATCCCAGGGCCTGGTGATCCCCACTTCTTGCTGCCAGACGCCGTAGCGATGCCGGCTGGCACGGAGCTCCGCATCGAGATACTCCTTGGCGTCACAGCCACTGAGGTAGCGCCGGTAGGCAAACGCCTGGCCGTCCTCGACCATGACCAGATTGATGTTGAGGTCGCTGATCACCTCTGCTACCGTGCGGCCATAGCGGTCGGTTGTGTGGGGCTGGATGCTCACCTGGCGACCCCGCGGCAGGCGCTGCATCAGATAGGCGCGAGACTGCTGACCCCAGGGGGCCTGGGCTGTCTCTGGGGCATCGATGCAGGCCAGGCGGATGGTGATGGCTCGCCCTCCCGCCTGAACCCGCAGGGTGTCGCCGTCTCCCACCGCCAGCACCGTGGCTCGGTAGCTGGCGGCTGGTGCAGTGACGGCGGCATTGCCTACCGCGACAGGCGCAGAAGTCGTCATTGCCATGGCGAACAGAGCCAGCGTGCGCTGGGGGAGACGGATCAAGGGGCGAAATAGGCAACAGCACAGCCTGGCACTGACCTCCTGGGTACTGCAAACCGATGCAGAACCTGCATTGCTTCTGAGCCGCCCTGAGCGGTCGGGTTATGCCCGGGCCTACCCGCCAGCAAGGCCCACAACACACCTGGCGCTACCACTTCGAC
The DNA here is from genome assembly GCA_046340795.1 of Cyanobacteriota bacterium. GTDB lineage: Bacteria > Cyanobacteriota > Cyanobacteriia > PCC-6307 > Cyanobiaceae > Cyanobium. The sequence goes on from JBKDSV010000089.1 coordinate 2,110, forward strand.
CCTGAGGAGCTGCAGGCCGAGATCGCCTGCGAGGCGATGCCCCCTAACATGATCAACGGGTAGCTGGGGCAGCAGGCGGTCCCTGCTTTCGGCCTGGCTAAGACATGGGCCAGCACCATCAGTCGCCACGGCTCCAGCTGGATCATTCACGAGATGAATCGATATGTGGCCCTGTCGGCTACGAGGCGTGCTGGATACCTGTAAGCCACTTCTCACGACGCGGGCCTGTTCCCCTGCCCGGCAATGCACCACACCCTGGTGTGCTGTTATGCCTGATGCGGCTCTTCTGAGGGCATTGTTCTCACCCAGTTCTGTTCCAACTGCTACTCGATGAGCCATGTATCCACGCAAACCGAATTGCCGATTTCTCTCGCACCCCAAGTGGGGTCAACTGTAGCTGACTCAAGTCAGCAAGCATCATTGGCGACGATACCTGCATCGGCGGTCGTTCTGCCTGCGTTTCGGTCCACCACGTCATTCCCCGGGAGACCCAAGTCGGGGCAGCTGCCAGCGCTTGGGGGGCAGGGATTCCTCGTGGTCGATCTCGACCGCCCGGGACTTGCGCGAGGTCAGCTCGTGATTCGGGGACGAGAAGCGGGTGGCGGTGGGCTGCAGGCGGGTGAGCACCAGGACGAGGGAGTCCTCCAGGGCATCGGCGCGAGAGGCATCAGAGCGGGACAGCTCCGTGAGCCGCTTGGCCTGCTGCTGCCGGTAGGCGGCCTGACCGCGCCGGTGCTCGATCACCCAGCAGGTGGCCTCGGCCTTGACGGCCGCGCAGCCGCGCGAGGAAAGCTGAGGCATCACCCCAGCTATATGCACGGGGCAACTGCCCGGCCACCGCAGCCGCGGGAGAGCAGCTGAGCCCGCCACCCCCACACCGGCCCCGGAGCGGAGGGCGGCGGCTGGCCGTGGCACGCCACGACGCAGCCGTGGCACGCTGAAGAACAGCCGTCGCCGACCGGAGCCCTGCGGCGTCTGCTGAGGTGGATCCGACCAAGAACCAATCGGTGAAGCCGACGGGAGGGAGCCCTTGGGCCCTTTCAGCACAACCTGGAATCGAAGCGAAAGGCCTCGTTGCTGCTGATCCACACCCTGGCCATCTCGGGGTGACGCGGATTGAGCAATACGTTGCTTTCCATCGGAACGACGACGGAAGGGACCCGCAGAGCCACGCTGGATCTTTTCTCCAGCCAGGCACTGCCGATGGACTGGGTGCTCTCCGGTGCTGGCAGGCTCCGCCAGTCGTTGGGAAGCTGTGTCAGATCCAGGGTCTCGATGGCAAGGTCATCGGGCAGTTCCAACCCCAGGAGCCGCAGATCATCAGGCGCCTGCAGCGGTTCCAGGTGAACCAGCACCTCCAGGGCCGCCAGGGCCGCAGAACTGGAGGTGTAGAGGATTGGATGCCCGCGTCGATGCCAGCGGCCAGCCACCAACAGGCCACCGATGCCCTCCAGGGTGGTGTCGCAATGAATCTCCCTGGCGATCCGCCAAACCAGCATCAGCTGAACACGCCGTAGCTCAGGCGCAGCAGCACCTCCTCCACCTGGCGAGCCCCGATGTCGGTGTCGAGCAGCTGGAGTGGCACCTCACCCGCCAGCGCTCGGTTGGGCGAGCACAGCCACTGTCTCGCTTTGGTCTGACTGCCCAACACCTCAGCCGCCATCGAAACGCTCCGGGCCAGGCGGTAGAGCCGATCCGATTCCTGTGGACTGAGCAGGAGGGTCTTGCGCCGCCTGGCGAAGGTGCGCTGCGAGATCCCCAGCAGCACCCCGATGTCTGCGGAGGGGAGATCCAGCTGGCTGGCGATCGCTTCCAGAGCCGTGAACGGGAGCCCATGCCGGACAGCTGCCAGCAGATCCGCCGGCCGATCGCCTTCCAGCGCCAGAACCCTGGCAGGCCCTTGCGGGCCGGAAAGCGATGCAGAGACACTTTTTGCCATGTGGCAATGCTAGCGCTGCCGTTTGGCAATGGAATTGCGTCAGGCTGGGTCACTGTTCATGGCCCGTCATGCTGAGAAGGCAGCAATGAAGGCCCCAGCCAGGCACGCATCGTGCCGAGGCGTGTCGACGGCCTCGACACAATTGACATCCTGGTGGCAAAAACCTAGGCAAGGACCGCCATGAAACTAGTCACAGCAACGCTTTTGGGCGGTCTTGAAAACCGGCGCCCCGCAAGGCTCCGTGGGTTCGAATCCCACCCCCTCCGTTTTTACCTGATCCAAACAGGTCTAGAAATATCCCAAGTCCCTTGCGCCGCAAGGGTTTCGGTCTGACCAGTCGTCCAGGAAGATCCGGGCAAATCCGCCTGCCGCCACCGCCGCTGACGGTATGGCCGGACGGGGTGGGGGTCATACCGTCACCCCCAAGGCTGACTCCTCGACATCCATTCCCCCCACAGCGATCTGTCGCTGCGCGCCATGCTTACTGGGCAAGGCAATCCAGGCTTTGCGGGCCGATTCGACCCGATCCGGCAGCCAACACCATGACCGAGACGGCCCCTATCTCCGGGTGGCCCGATCCGGGCCAAAAACCTGGCGCAAGGATGACCGCTGGCAGGGAGTCCGTCAGACCTTCACGATCAGGACCTACCCCAAGGTGCGGCTGGCGGATGTGCGCAAAATGGCGATGCAGCTCAATGACTGGCTGCGGGAGGGCATCGCCCCGCGCACACAGACCAACCGGCGGCGCCGCGAGCGGGAGCCACCGGAAGCCCGACCCTTTCGCGCGTTATATCACTGACGATCGTTACGTCGTTGCCAAAAGAAGTAAAATACCTGGGTAGTGTTTAGAGGTAATGCCAGAATTAAGTGAGCAAAGTAGGATCATTTTAGCTTGAACAAAGCCGGCTTTGCGGCAATCTTCAAGAATATCCCAGCCTGGAATTTGGAATACAAGTGACCCTCCAGAAGGGTCCACAGGATTACCGTGATACTCAGGTTCAGACAGATAATCAATACTTCCGTCTGCGCGAAGCCTGGCTTTGATTATACTCTCAAAGCGATCGTGTAAAAATGGAAATGTGCTGAGCAAGCTGCCACCAGGACGCAAAACGCGCCGCAACTCAGATAAAGACGTCTTGAGATTTGGCAGATGTTCAATAACATCATTCGTAATACAGAGATCAAAGCTGGCGTTTTCAAAGGTCAAAGCAGCCAAATCTTGATGGATCACCGGTGCGATGCGCGCCTGTTCGACAGAAGTAGGGGCATACTCACTGCCAACAAACAAAGGATAACGATCTCTGAGCGCTCTGGCAAAAGAAGTGATACCTTCTGCTGCATAGACTGAGGTTTCAGCTTCACGATCTTTTGTCAGAATCTGACATACTTCAAGGATAGCTCGTTGACGTGGATTAAAACCTTTACCCATCAGCGATTCGCGATAGTTAGATGAGGTGACTTCCACATCAGCAGGTGATATTTGACCAAACCAACTGCTTTTGATTCCATGTACTTTGCAGTATTCTGCAATTTCTTTAGGGGCGCTAAGAAAGCCAAACCAAGGGTTTGATTGACGCCAACTACACCACTGCTCATGAGATTCATAGGAATAAACACCCATTTCCAGGGATGGATCGAAGGACTCTGATGTGATCATCATTGCCAGTAAATCTCAGGGAATGCCATGCCAGCATAGCCAAGACTTTCAACGCACTGAGCGTACGCTGCTCGTATCCGTTCAGGGGTTGGGACAACCATCAAAACACCAGCTCCAGCAATGGTCCTCGTCTTTTTTAAGATAATTTTACTTCAAGCAAAAAGGAGTTCTGGATGCTTCGATGGAGCGACTTCGGATTGCCAGAAGTCGTATGGGTACAGGGCTGACCAAAAGTCCTGTGGAAGCTGGGGATCAGGGCGCCTGTCCATCGGCAGACCCGTCGTCACTTGTGCCCAGCCAGGACGGTCCGCGTTCTTCAGCTCCATTTGCGGGACCTCAACTTGACCTTGAGGCAGCCCTGCGTATGGGCACTACCGGTAGCCTCCCCATGCCGGTCAGATGCTATACTCGCCCCCAAAACGGTTAGGGAAGCTCTGGACAACCGGTCGCCAGTGGAAGCTGTCCCTTGCACCAACTGGGAGCTCCGCGCTCTCACAGGTGCCGCTGAGGGGTTTTCCAGAGTCTCCTTGGCGCTGCTTGATAGATTTAATTAACTATTTTGAAAAAACCATGGTGCAATCATTGTGAAATTGTAGGCGATTGGCAGGGGGAAATAATCGGGAGATCTTAAATGTCATTTGCAACACTGACACAGGGGCACCTCGAAAAATTCCGCCTCCTCCTCGCCTCCCGGAGTCAAATCCCTTGCTGTCACTGACCTCGCTGGCCAGTCGCGGCAGGCCAAAAGTGATTTTTCGAGGTGCCCACAGGTCTAGCTGGATCTGCTAAATGACCGTATCAGGATTGCCAATCCGTAAGAATCTGACACTGACTGCGAACTTACCATCTTAATCAATTGGCGCGAAGACATTATAGAGGATGTACCAATGGAGGTTAAACATTTGTACGGTTTGTAATGTTTTTAGCCTGGCTGACTGACGGAGCCCATGGGAGACACTCATGAGACACTCATGAGACAAGTCATTCCATTGGGCCTGATCGGCAGCAAAGCCCCTCAATCCGTGCGAACCACGGCTGCGTCTGTCTCAGAGAGGCCTTTGGGCTGGGCAAGTACCCGATTGATCTTCTGGCTGCCAGCGCTCCAGAGCCGCAGATTTTGAAAATTGTGACAGTGTTCTCGTTGCAGGCGCAGCCGCTTGACTTGACAACCCATCGGTGCGGTGATGCCATGGATTCAGGTGTCCCCATACAAGCGCACCATATCGGTCCAACGGGGCCGGTCGTCGAACCAGCTCAGCAGCTCCGCATTGAAGACAGCGCGATCCACCAGCAGGGTAATTCGCCCAAAGTCAGTCAGGACTAATCGGCTTTCTGGAGCATGGCAATCGACATCTCAGCGCTGATACTGGCGCTGGGATGCTTAAGCGTGCGCCAAACCAGGGGGATGGCTCAGCCATGGACGACAATGGAGACCAGGACGATGCAGTAGCGGCTCCACAGCAGCGTGGTGTCAAGTGCCAGATGCAGGGGCTGGCCAGGCTTTTCCAGTGTTGCAGGGCCCCGTGGATCAGCGATCCAAACAACGGCTTAACATCAATTCGCACGTTGCTCAACCAGCGCTGACAGCGCCGCTGCCAGCTGGCGGCCAGGCAATGGCCCATGGGAAGGATGGTCTTCCAGCGGTCGAAACAGACCGTGTGGCTGAGCAACAATCCCACGACCCTCCAGGTCAGCAACAGCAGGCGACGTTGATCCCGAAACGAGCAGTGTGAAGGAAGCTCTGGACAACCGGTTGCCAGTGGAAGCCGCCCCTTCCACCAACTGGGAGCTCCGCACTCTCACAGGTGCCGCTGAGGGGTTTCCCAGAGTCTCCTTAACGCAGCAAGGCAAGGCGTTCAAAAGGGAGCCGGGTAGTGGACACCATCGAGTGCTGGATTGGTTGTATAGCCCCAACATCTCATGGATCCCTCCCCACCCGTTGATCTGAGACTCGTTCTTTAGCAATGCTTCTCAGACTTGTGTCGGTCAGCCAGCCCTTGGACGGTCCCACATCACGGCTCGCTTGTGATCCGCATCACAACAACGGTGAGCGAAATTTGCTATGAGCTATTGAGGCCTATCCCGCTGTCCAGATTCGTGCTTACGTAGGATCTGGATTCCATCCTCCTTCCACCGCCTGGCTTGGCCTGATCTTCAGGTCAGCCAATGTTTATTTGCTTTCAACCATGCCTCTGCTCACCGGCACTGATCTCGACAACCTTCTAACCGGCACAGACAGTGACGACACACTCCAGGGCTTAGGAGGGAACGATCAGCTCAATGGGCAAGGTGGTAACGACAGCATCGAGGGCGGTGATGGTGGCGATGTGATCAATGGGGGCGCTGGAAGCGACACCGTTTTGGCCGGCAGCGGCAATGACAGCGTATTGGGTGGAACAGATAACGATTTGCTCTCCGGCGAGGCGGGAGCCGACACGCTTTCAGGAGAAGCCGGCAACGATACCCTTGATGGGGGGAGTGAAAACGACAGCCTCTCCGGCGGTGATGGCAATGATTTAATCAGTGGTGGCACAGGAAACGATTCTCTGGATGGCAATAGCGGCAACGATACGCTCATCGGGGATGA
>JBKDSV010000090.1:0-79089 GCA_046340795.1 Cyanobacteriota bacterium
GGCTGCCTCAAGGTCAAGTTGAGGTCCCGCAAATGGAGCTGAAGAACGCAGACCGTCCTGGCTGGGCACAAATGACGACGGGTCTGCCAATGGACAGGCGCCCTGATCCCCAGCTTCCACAGGACTTTTGGTCAGCCCTGACTGGCGACCGGTTGCCGAGAGCTTCCTTAGACTTCCCGCGCTTGAATAGGAGACGAGAGAAGCAAGGCTAAATTCAGGAAATGGCTTTCAGATGTACAAAGATTTTCGCGGACATTAAAATTATTAAAAATTGCAATCATTTTCGGACGCCTGGAAACTTCCTCTTCCTCCTCGCCTCCTGGAGTGAAATCCCTTCCTGTTACTGATCCTCATTGGCCAGCTGTGGCAAGCCAAAACCGATTGTTCGAGGTGCCCTTTCGCCTGGCGCTTGACACTATAGGTAGCCCGAACAAAAAATCTAAACACACTCGCGATAATAAATAACTCAAGCGTATCCGTTCAGGGGGTGGGATGACCACTCAAACACTAGCTCCAGCAACGGTTCCCAGCATTTTAAGATGATTTCACTTCAATCAAGCAGGAGTTCTGGATGCTTCGATTGGCCGGCTTCGGACTGCCAGAAGTCGTATGGGCACTCCCGGTAGCGTCCCCATGCCGGTCAGACGCTACATCCGCCCCCTGAACAGTTACACTCAAGCAGCCTCTGGCATATCTCACACGTCGTGTCATGTTGATTGAGTCGGGTTACTTATGCCCTGGAACCGCCACTGCGCAGAAGGTTTTCGACTGTCGTTCCTGACCGCCCGACACAAGTCTGAGAACCCTTGCGACAGCATGGGTTCTCAGAGCATTGAGTGGGTAGGAAACCATGGGAGCGTGGGGCTACGAACTGCCGTTCTCCTGCCAATATCGGGTCTGATTTAAATTCGTCGCGATCGGCTATGCCGCCTGCCGCGCGTTGGTGTTGAGTCATCGTTTCCCAGAGTCTTAGTGTAAGACTCAACACAACTGAGCCGGTCCACGGCCATCCAGGCGCATTGAAGCAGTTCTGAGCAGAGACAGCAAGACATCTTGAACAGTTCCCCTCTTGATTCGGCAGCAAGCTCCGCCAATCCCAAACCGAGCCACTCGGGCAGGAACAGAAGAGAAGCCCAGTCTTCACTTTGAATTGGCCCAGAGCACCAGCGGAGCTGCTGCCGAATCAAGACTCCCCCTACCCCTCGTATCTCAGAATGAGATCGTTTACCACCACCGATCTTGCCGGCCACTTGCGGCCGGCAAGACATGATTGTTCCAGGCGCCCCCGAAGCTTGGACAAGCTTATAACTTATTTGGCGAGCAGTTTTCTCAAGCTAAGAACATTTAAGGCTTAGATGAAAATCAGGACCAGTCTATGGTCTAAACTTAATTGCTCATGCATGAAACGCGGTAGTCTTCAATGCCATCAATCCTGATCACAGGCGGCGCCGGCTTTATTGGTGTGAACACTGCGGTTTCCTTCTTCCAACAGGGATGGACTGTATCTATATTAGACAATCTTTCCAGGAAAGGCACACATTTAAATCTAACCTGGCTACAAGAACAATGTGAATCTCGACTTAAGTTCTATCAAATTGACATCCGAGACTTTGAAAAAGTTAGTGCCGTAATAAAAGATATCAAGCCCGATATGCTTTTGCACTTGGCTGCGCAAGTTGCTGTTACTACTTCTTATCTCAATCCACGAGAAGATTTTGAAATAAATGCCTTGGGCAGCTTCAACATCATGGAATCGATAAGATTGTTTTCACCAGAGACATTTGTTTTGTATGCATCGACCAATAAAGTGTATGGAGGCATGGAAGATGTTCCAGTGGTCCTTAAAAACCATGGCTACCAATTTCTAAATCTTGATTTTGGAGTTAATGAAAGACAACTTCTTGATTTTCACTCACCCTATGGTTGCTCCAAAGGGATTGCCGATCAGTATGTAATAGACTATGCCCGAATTTATCATCTTAATACTTGTAGTTTTAGGCAATCATGCATCTATGGAATAAGGCAGTTTGGGATAGAGGATCAAGGATGGGTGGCGTGGTTTACAATTGCAGCTACGCTTAAAAAACAAATCACACTTTATGGTGACGGTTGGCAAAGCAGAGATGTTCTCAATGTCAAGGACCTGGCGCTTGCCTATCAGACTGCATGGACTCATCGAGAGGAAGTATCCGGCCAAGCTTTTAATATCGGAGGTGGAGTTGAAAATATACTTTGCTTAAGAGATCTTCTGGCCTTATTAGAAAAAGAACTACAGGTAGAAATCAATCCGCTATTTGCCCCTTCAAGGCCAGGTGATCAACCCGTTTTTGTATGTGATATTCGCAAAGCAATGGAGATTATGGAATGGTCCCCCAAGATTAGTATCTATGATGGAGTTAAAGAACTCATTGATTGGGTGAAAGCCAATATTCATCTATTCTCCTGAACTTCTAGCGCTTAAGTCATGGCATCATGCAATCCGATTCGTTTAAAAGCTTTAATTAGCACCATCGAGCCTATTGATGGTGGAGTTCCCACGATGACACGCTGGATTTGCAAACTACTAGAAGAACTCGATATCACTCCAGTTTTGGCTTGGTATGCTCCATGGAGAAACTATCCCAATTTATCTATACCACTACACCAAATAATTAGTGGTGAAAAACCAAAAGTTTTTCATAAGATATCATTTGAAAAGTATGAGAGTTATGGAATTGGTGCCTGGCTACCTGAACTGGAGTTTACGCATTATCTGCCCAGTAAGATTTGGAAAGGGTTGATTGGCAACTGTCAGCTACATCTAGCCGTATCAGGGAATGCGCTCTGTGCACTGCCGTATTTTAAGAGCAAAGTTCCCTTTTGGGCCTGGATAGCAACGCCATGGGAAGCTGATCGCAAAGATCGCATCCGTGAGTTTATTATTCCAAGGCGAATCCTTGATACACTAATCAATACTCCTGTTTTGAGAGGCTTTGAAAAAAGAATTCTGAATTCATCTCAAGCCAAGATTTTATGCTTAAGTAACTACACCTCAACCGAACTCAACTATTTGGCTCCCAAAAGAATGCATCCTGTTATGTATATGCCAGTTAACACTGATTTATTCCGACCAGATTATGGCAGAATAGTCAAATGGAGAATTGGGTTTTCAGGTAGGTATTGTGATCCAAGAAAGAATATAGAGCTATTGCTAGAAGCCACTCAAATTTTACTTAATCAAGGCAATGAAGTTGAGCTGATCTTGGTGGGTGAAAGGAAGGCAGATGAACTTCAGCCGTTAATTAAAACATTTGGTCTTAGCAACAATGTTATCTGCTACATGCATATGTCGCCGGAAGAATTGGCTCCTCTTCTACAAACGTTTGACGTCTTTGCTATTCCTTCCCATCAGGAGGGCCTTTGCATTGCCGCCTTGGAGGCAATGGCATGTGGAGTTCCCGTTGTTAGCACCCGCTGTGGAGGACCAGAAGACTATGTTCAACCTGGAGTGACGGGTGAACTCGTTGACAAATCTGCAAACGCCTTCGCATTGATCATTAAAGAGATATGTATGGATAGAAAGAAAAGACATCAGCTGTCAATGGCAGCCGTCAATTGGATTGAAACAAATGCATCTCAGGAAGCTTCAAGACAAAAGTTTCGCGAACACTTGTCATTCTACGCCAAAAGCAGAGGCTATAGTATCAATTAAACTACTTTCTATAGAGCATCTTGGCAGATTCTCTCTCCTCTCGCCCCAGAGTGCAGGGCTGCCTCAAGGTCAAGTTAAGGTCCCGCAAATGGAGCTGAAGAACGCGGACCGTCCTGGCTGGGCACAAATGACAACGGGTCTGCCGATGAACAGGCGCCCTGATCCCCAGCTTCCACAGGACTTTTGGTCAGCCCTGCCCTAGAGTGAATTCCCTTGCTGCCAGCGATTTGGTTTTCCGACGATAGCGCGCCAGAGTTGATTTTTTTGAGGTGTCCTAGTGTGCAGTCCCGCAAGTTGATGCGTCATCTTCGGCTTGCTCCCTGTCTCCAGATGCCGTCCTCAGCAAGGGCTCCGGGCGAGACACCCATCAAAGGATCGACAGCGCATTTGCGGGACCGCACACTGGTATGCAGTCTCGCAAGTTGATGCGTTAGCCTCAGCTTGGTCTGTGTGTTTAGGCCGTCATTAGCAAGGACTGTAGGCGAGAAACTCATCAAAGAATCCACAGAGCATTTGCGGGAGTGCACACTAGAGATTGGTTTACAAAAGCACAGACCCTTGGACCAAGAATGACTGTGACTTGCCTGCTCTTCTGCTCTCCTGTTCCAAAGAGCCAACTGAGTCTAAGCGTAGATAAGGTTGTGTGTTGAGAACACAGGTCTTATACTTCATCCTGTTCCCATGTCTCGATAAAAACCATCATGGTGAGGATATCAAATTTTAGCTATTTTGCTGCTTTTCTACAAAACACTCCCTGATTCCATGACCGTTCTTCTCGGTATTAATGCGTTCCATGCAGATTCGGCCGCAGTCCTTATAAAAGATGGAATTATTCTAGGCGCAGTTGAAGAAGAACGGTTTCAAAGAATTAAGCATTGTGCTGGATTTCCTGTCGCTGCAATAGAATGGTGTCTTAATGATGCTGGCATCAAGCCAACAGAAATTGATCATATTTGTATTAATACAAATCCAAAAGCTCATCAAGGAAGAAGACTTTTATATGCTATTGCAACTCAAGCAAATCCTCGTTTTTTATGGAACAGGTGGAAGAACAAGAAAGAACGCAGTAATTTGAGACAACAATTAAGAACTTCATTCCCAGATCAAATATTTTCTGGGCAGATTCACTACGTAGAACATCATCGATCTCACCTTGCATCTGCGTTCTATGCCTCCCCTTTTGTTGATGCAAGCATAATTTCTGTCGATGGCTTTGGTGATTTCGCCAGTGCTGCATGGGGTTTTGGTAATAGTAGCAATTTAGATGTTTATGATCACATCTTTTTCCCCCATTCACTGGGTGCATTCTACACAGCGATTACTCAGTTTTTAGGATTTCCAAACTATGGGGATGAATACAAGGTAATGGGTCTTGCACCATATGGGCAACCAACGTATATTGATGCCATGAATAAAATTATAAACTTATTTCCAAATGGCAAATATAGTTTAAATATGCAATACTTCCAGCATGCTGGTAAAAAAAACTTGGATCATCAATGGAGTGAGGGTACTCCTGTTGTTGGCCGACATTGGAGCAATGAACTAGAAAACTTATTGGGTCCAGCAAGAACTACTGCTCAGCCCCTCGAACAGCGACATATGGACATAGCGAAATCTGCTCAAATGATGTATGAAAATGCCTTTTTTAATCTTCTTAATTATCTTTATTCCAAAAATAAGTCTCCCAATTTATGTATTGCAGGAGGATGTGGTGCCAATTCAGTTGCTAATGGCAAGATTACGCAAAGAACACCTTTCACAAATGTCTACGTCCAAGCAGCTTCCGGGGATGCAGGTGGAGCCTTGGGAGCAGCCCTGGATGTCTGGCATCAATTAGGAGGGCCAAGATGTAAACCAATGCAAAATGCTTATCTTGGCTTTCGTGCCAAGAGTGAAGAGATTGTAAATTTAATTAATCTTGACTCCGTCAGCAAAGAGCTAAGTAACATTGACTGTACCGTAGCTGAGCTTGATGATCAAACGATCTGTGATCAGGTGGCAACAGCCATCATGGAAGGATTGGTTATTGGCTGGTATGAAGGCAGGATGGAGTGGGGACCTCGAGCACTAGGTCATCGATCAATTCTTGGAGATCCTCGTCGTGCTGATATGAAGGATATTCTTAATCTAAAAATAAAACGAAGGGAGTCTTTTCGCCCATTTGCTCCATCAATATTGCGTGAAGCGGTGAAAGATTGGTTTGAAGTCGATGGAGATGTTCCTTTTATGATGCAAGTATTTTCCATTCGTCAAGAGAAACGAGATCTGATTCCAGCCGTAACTCATGTAGATGGCAGCGGTCGGCTTCAGACTGTTACTAAGCAGGAAAATAATAGATACTATGATTTAATTCATGCATTTTTTCTAAAAACAGGTGTTCCCATGATCTTAAATACTTCATTCAATGAAAATGAACCTATTGTCTGTACGCCAAAACAAGCTCTAGATTGTTTTTTACGCACAAAGATGGATGTCCTTGTGCTGGAAAATGTACTGATACAAAGAATCTGATGGTATCATTTCTGATAATCGTTCCAACTCTTAATTCATGGAATTTACTGCCTCAACTTATCAATTCATTGCGACAACAAACATTCTTACATTGGCGGGTTCGGTTTATTGATGGACCCAGTGAACAGAGTCATCGCGATTACTTAGAAGACATCTGCTCTCTGGATAGCCGCTTTCAATGGGAATGTCAGTTGTCACAAGAAACAGGTATTTTTGGCGCTATGAATGAAGGAATGAAATTTGTTGATCTTGACAGGGACTGGGTTCTATTCTGGGGAAGCGACGATCAGGCTTCATCGCCGTTGATGCTAGAAAACATCGCAAAAAAACTTAATCTATATGAACTTCAAAACAATTTGCCTGATTTACTTATTTGTCATGGAACTTACTATCAACGAGATATGGATCCCTGTAAAAAGAAGCATAAAATCTTTGGAAGGAAAACAAAGTTTACCTATCGCAGGTCCTTTCGGCGCTCACTTTTTTGCGGTTCAACCCCTCCACACCAAGCGACATTCTTTGGACGAGGTGCCTTAGTCGCCCTGCCACATTTTACGCCCGAGCTTCGACTTTCAGCTGATTTAGACTATTTTCTTAGGCTATCAATGAATCCTAAAATCTCTATACGAGTAGAAGATATTGAGGTTGTTTGGATAGGCAATTCAGGAATCAGCCAGCAAGAAACTAAAAACAAGTTAAAAGAAGTTCGGATATCTTATAAACGAGCTTTTGGAAGTCAATGGTGGATTCCCTTCCTCCTGCGCTATCTTCAACGTCTTCAAAGCTGGCTCGAAGCTCGATGACGATTATTCTTTTTGGAGCGAATAATCCGTCTGGAGCTGCTTTCCTCAACGCATGCAGCATTAGTCTACCTGAAATCTGGGGCAGAAGACCGCCAGTAAACTCTAATGCCCGATATACATATTGTGATTTAACCAAACCCCCACTCCCCAATACCAGGTCAATTTCTGGTGTGTTAGTTAGTTTTGCCCCGATTTGGCTCTTGGCCCCTTACATAACTCAGCGTCATGAAAGCCAGTCTGAGTCATTACAAAATTTGAAGGGTATTATTGCCTGCTCATCATCTTCATTTATCACCAAACGCTTTGCTTTCAATGATGATGATAAGGAGCTTGCCGCGAAACTTCTTCAAGCACACGAAATGCTTAGAGATATTTGCGGAAAACTAAATATTCCTTTGCAAATTTTAGCTCCTACTCTTGTTTACGGCAAAGTAAATGGATATACGGATAAGAATATTAGCAAGATTAGTCAGATTTTGCACATGCTTCCTTTTGTTATTCTTCCTAAGACTACTGGCCTTCGCCAACCCATTCATGCCAGCCAACTTGCTGCTATCGCATTCCTACAAGTTCAAAAGATCTTATCCGGTGATTGGCCCGACGACGAGCCCGAAGTTCTTGCATTAGGTGGAGACTCAATAATCACGTATGAAAATATGATCTCAAGAATTAAATTTGCTTTAGAGCAAAGCGATGCTCCTGTTAACTGTCAAGTTATTATTATCCCAGACAAGCTTTTCTTCTTCCTCGCCACACCGTTACTTCTACTCAATCCCAAGTTATTCGAAGCTATAATGCGGATCAAGAGTAATTTATCGGGTTTTATGAAAGTACATGAGATCCTTAGAATACCACCAGTAGATTTTCCGCTCCTACCACTAAGTAGCCAGAGAAAAAAAACTTCAACATACCAGTGACAACAACCCAAGCAGTCATTCGTGTGCCTCGCAGGTCATGTTATGTTTATTTAGTCGGATTACTTAGGGAGGCTCTGGACAACTGGTCGCCAGTGGAAGTTGTCCCTTGCACCAACTGGGAGCTCCGCGCTCTCACAGGTGCCGCTGAGGGGTTGCCCAGAGCCTCCTTAGGCAAGCTCTGGACAACCGGTCGCCAGTGGAAGCTGTCCCTTGCACCAACTAGCATCTCCGCGCTCTCATCGGTGCCGCTGAGGAGTTTTCCAGGGTCTCCTTAGCAACAAAAAACTAAACGTATAAAAATGTCTCAAAACATGTATCAATTTATCCTTGGATCCTTGTTAAGCTATTTTTTCGTTGCCATCATTCTTCCAATACTTCGACAGAAACTTTTGGACACTCCAAACAACAGAAGTTCACATTATTTACCCACCCCTCGTGGTGGTGGCATTGTATTTGTTATTGTTGGTTCACTATTGACGTATATTTTTTCCAGCGGGACAATGCGTTGGATTCCAATCTTGTGTCTACCACTATCTATCATTGGCATAATCGATGATTATAAAGATGTGTCTGCTTTTTGGCGCTACTTTGTACAGTTTTTGACAGTGCTTGTCCTTTTATATGTGGCTAAGATTGAGATTCCAATTTGGTCGATTCCATTTCTTATTCTGATTCTTACTGGAATAATTAACTTTGTTAATTTTATGGATGGTTTGGACGGCATTGTTGCGGGAAGCGCAGTCCTTTTAATGGCAGCTGGCTCAAACTGGTCACTATCAGGATCTATTTTTGGTTTTTTGATTTGGAATTGGAGCCCAGCAAAAGTTTTCATGGGAGATGTTGGCAGCACATTTATAGGTGCTGTATTTGCAGGGCTAATAATACAACAACCCACGACTGAAAATGCATTCAGCTTTTTGTTGTTGGGCTTCCCTCTTTTTGGAGATGCAGCAGTCTGTATCATTCGCAGACTGCATTGTGGAAAGAATATCTTTAGTCCGCATAGACAACATCTGTACCAAAGATTAAATCAGGCAGGCTGGAATCATTCCCAGGTAGCACTTGTTTATATCTTGGCTGTTTTTATTCTCATTTTAGGAAGGGCTGTTGGGGGCTTGTCTTTGTTAATTGCATTAGTTATGCTTGAATTGCTATTGGCTTTTGTTCTCGATCTTACGGTCGCAACTAAGTTTGAGAAATGCTAGAGCAGTATGCTATAGTTCTTAACTACCATTCGGATTTAAGTTACTTGTTTCATTGTTTTTTCAAATTTTTTGCGTGACTGCACGGCCAGTTAAAAGAACTCTCATGAAGTTACTAGATCTGTTGCATCTACAAACAATAGGACGACGATTTTTACTCCTTTTCTTTGATGGATTGTTAATTATCCTTTCATTTTATGGCGCAATAGCGCTTAGATTAAATAATCCTATCGATATGAATATCTTTATTTCTGAACAGAAGGTCTTGCTTGTCCCGGCAGTCATTAGTGGATTAGCTGTTCTTTGGTTATCTGGCTGGTACCGTGGTCTGACGCGCTACACAGGAAGTTATTCGTTATATGGTCTGCTTCCAAGAAGCTTTTTAATGGTGATGCTTTTGTTGTTTTTAAGTACAAGAGTCTATATGATCAATCCTCCGAGATCTTACTGGATTCTCTATTGGTTATTATTCACAGCAGGTGCCATCGCAATGCGTATAGTGTTACGTGATATCCTTATTCAGCAAATTGAAAGACACAATGCTAAAAACTTGACGGGTCAACCCGAGCACTCTGACACAACGCTAATTTATGGTGCTGGGTCTTCGGGATTAACATTGCTTATGGCTTTGAGAAATGATCCTCGATTTAGAATTGTTGGCTATT
The DNA here is from genome assembly GCA_046340795.1 of Cyanobacteriota bacterium. GTDB lineage: Bacteria > Cyanobacteriota > Cyanobacteriia > PCC-6307 > Cyanobiaceae > Cyanobium. Next base: position 9,793 of record JBKDSV010000090.1, read on the forward strand.
TGGATGACGATACTTTTTTGCATGGAAGAACATTGCAAAATCAACCAATATTTTCACCAGATAAAATTCCACAATTGATTGAACGCTATGGATTAAAGCAGGTTCTTCTTGCCATGCCATCCATCTCTAGACCGCGTAAAAGATATCTTGTTGATAACCTAACTCATCATGGAATTAAAGTTTTATCGATTCCATCTCTAGGGCAATTGGCTAGTGGCTCTAAAATTGTAAGTGATCTTCAAAGTGTATCCATAGAAGATCTCCTCGGAAGAGAACCATCAAATGCAATTCCTCACCTTTTAAAAATAGGTGTTGAACATAAGACGTTATTAGTTACTGGTGCAGGCGGATCAATTGGAAGTGAATTATGTCGACAAATTGTAAAACTTGGGGCAGAAAAGCTGGTGATTCTTGAATTAAATGAATTCGCACTTTATTCGATCAAAAAAGAACTTGTAAATAAATTACCAAAGAATAAATTGATTGCTGTCTTGGGCAATGCTAGTGATGAGAACCTTGTGGGCCAAATTTGTAAATATCATAAAATTAATACGATTTTTCATGCCGCAGCTTATAAGCACGTTCCTCTGGTTGAAGAAAATATTTGTGCGGGAGTTTCAAATAATATTTTTTGTACTAGATCAGTCATTAATGCTGCAATTAAATATAATGTTGAGCGCTTAATACTTATATCCACAGACAAAGCTGTTAGGCCAACGAACATCATGGGCGCAAGTAAGCGGATTTGCGAGCTCATGATTCAAGCTGCCGCTGATGCTTGCAAATCGCAAGGTCCCATACTATCGATGGTTAGATTTGGAAATGTGCTAGGTTCATCTGGATCAGTAATACCTTTCTTCCATGAGCAAATTGCGAAAGGGGGGCCCGTGACTGTTACACACCCATCAGTTACGCGTTATTTTATGACCATACCGGAAGCCGTCCAGCTTGTGCTTCAAGCAACCGGCATGGCGAAAGGAGGAGATGTTTTTTTATTAGAGATGGGTGAGCCGGTTAGAATTTCTGATCTTGCCAGGCAGATGATAGAATTGTCTGGATTGAGAGTTAAAGATGAAAACTTCCCAGATGGAGATATTGCCATTGAATTTACGGGTTTAAGGCCCGGCGAAAAACTATATGAAGAACTCTTAATTAGTGCTGATGACCAAGCAACTGACCATCCCCTGATCAGGAGGGCACAGGAACCCAAGTGTAATCACCAGGATTTTAATGAGATCATCAATCAATTAGCAGTTGCTCTTAAGCAATGGGATTCCAAAACCACATGCAGATTAATCTATAAATTAGTCCCGGAACTTACAACTACACATCACAATTAAAAAGAATGAACCTAAACTCACTCTCAGCAAAACTACAATTTTACAGATTCCATGAATATCTTAAGTCTTTGCTGTCACAAATCCCTCCTCCAACGGCAAGAAATTTATGGCTACTACTATGTTCTCTGGTTGCAACTCAAAACTTAATCGTATTTACAAATAGTCAAATCACGGGTAACGCCATAACAGCTTTACTCGTGTGGGGTGGGGCGTTAATTTGTATGGAAGATCAGATCGAAGATCTTAAGCCAAAGCCATCTTTTACTAGCCTTATACTAGGGACTATTATGGTTGTATATTGTCTTTATCGGACATCTAGAATTTCTAATTCCGATTCTTTTCTTTATTTTCTTGCGCCCGTAGCAGGCATAGGTTTAACACTTATGCTTACCTCTTTTAGAGAAATTTTTAGATTTAAAGAGTCTCTCCTGATTCTGTGTTTACTTCCATTGTTTGTTATCATTCAGATTATTGTTGCTACCTATGTCACGGATGATCTTTCTCTGCTGACTGCAAAATTGGTTCTTTTTGGGTTGGGTATTCTTGGTATATCACCCACAAAACTAGTTGGAGATACTGTATATACTAACGGCGGTGCAGTTCAAGTCATGCATGAATGCAATGGCTTTGAAATGATCATGCAAATGGTAATAACTGCTATTATATTTCTTGTTGCCTTTCCTTTGAGATCTCGCCTAGGTAAATTAGTTATCATCAGTTCAGCTCCCAGTCTTGGATTTATTGTTAACTCTTTAAGAATCACTCTTCTTGCTATTTTTACCTCTTTAAATTCAGCAACAGGACGAAACTTATTTGATTTTTTTCATGAGCAAGCCGGATCTTTAATCTTTTCTGGCCTGGCAGTTTTTATATTTGGCTACCTGTATTTAACAATACTAGAACGTGAATTACCACCAGTTCCTGAGAGCTAACATGAACGCATCAGTTTCTCACCCTAGTCTAATCAAGGTATATACTTCTGTTGCATTGCTATCTTTAATTGCTTGTATTTATGCATACTTCAAGCCTGGGATCTCTTCACCTATTTACCCGGACAAAAAGATGCGAATTGCACTCAAGCAGATAGGAGGAGAATCTCTTGTCTCTTCGAGATCAATAAGTTTAAATAAAGATACATCTGATCGCAAGCTGTCACCCCTATTTATTTATAATTTTGAAAATGGCAGTAAGATTTTAACTGCTATTGTGCGGGTTAAAAAACGCGATGATTTTAAAATTGAAACCTATGGATTATTGACAAAAAATATTGAGCAAATTTATCTTAAAAATACAACTTTTACTGATGTCGTCTCCCCGTCCATTACCGGCTCAGTAGGTAATACTCAGTATATTCAGACTTGTATTGTACCAAAATCAACAAAAGTGGAAGAAAGTGACGTTCGATTATCAAATTTAATTTCCATAGTAGAGCGCCTAAATCCACGCTCTGATACTTTACTGGCTAAGATCATGGGGAACAAAAAGAATATTGATTACTCATGTATGGTGATCACTTTTAAACCTGCATCAGGCTTAAAAGTGATGCCAAGTCAAGAATGGAAAGAAATAATTAAACATGCACAAGAAGCACTATTATAGCAAGACTTATTTTTGAAATAGTCTCATCTGAAGTTATTAATTACCATGCTATTTAATTGGCTTACTAGACAGGGTCGTCACCAAGAAAACAAAAAAAAATCAAGTGCTCATCGGGATGGTCAAACAAGACCAGTATTTAATTATAGTTGGATTATCACCGGTAAACTTGCGATTGGTCCGATGCCAAGATCTATTGAAGATTGGGAGCTCTTGGAAAAAAGCGGAATCAAAAAAAGATTTAGTTGTTGTTATGCTGAAGAACATATTTTCGCTCCTCTCCCGGAAGGATGGAAAAGCAGTGGCGTATGCTTGCCAGATCATCGAGCTCAGGAGCACTTAACTGTAGATAACCTTGTTTTTGCATTAAAAAAAGCCATTAATTTTATAGATAAAGATAATAATCCCGTTTATCTTCATTGCTTTGCTGGGCAAGAACGATCAGCCTTGCTTGCTACAGGGATCGTGAGCTTGACTGAAAATAAGGATCTTTTTGAAAGTCTAGCCTGGGTTAGACAATGCTATCCACAAGCAAGACCCCTGTATGAACATTTAGATATTTTAGAACGAGCACTTCTCATATTTAACTAATCTCATTTCAAGGCAATTCTAGACTAAAAAGCGACAACTAAGTAATGCGACTAAATAAACATAATATGACGCGCGAGGCAGGCCAGCGACGGCTTGGTGTGTGGTCACTGGTGTGTTGAAGTTTTTTCTCTAGTGAGCACCTCGAACAATCACCCCGTTCTCTCCCGTCCCAGAGCGAGCTCCTTTGCTGTCACGGATCGTACTGGCCAGCCTCAGCACGAAAGAATCGATTTTTCGGGGTGCCCTAGTAATTTAAAATATTGGATTAAAATTAATCCTGATTACTCGATGAATCTTTTTTGCGGTCTGTCGAATGAGTGTCTAAGTTTAGAGAATCATCTGGAATTGGTTGGGAGTAATGATTTGAAAAGTAAGTATTTTTAGCCTGTGAAAAGTAGCTATTTTTTCTTTTCTTGCCGTAGCTATCAGTGTAAGCATTTCCATAGTGATAATAATATCCATACTCATAGCCATAGTCATTGAGATTGGTTGGGAAAGAGACTTGATTACAGATTAGCCCCAAAACATCAACACCCGTCGCTTTTATACGCCGACAGGCTTGGGGTGTGACTTGACGAGACACTTTCCCCAAGCCAACCAGGAAGAGAATGCCATCAAGCTTTTCCCCGAGCAGGATTGGATCAGCAAGAAGAAGACACGGAGGACTGTCAAAAAGTATGATATCATAACCTGGATGGTTTCTTATATTTTGAATAACGTCTTGGCAGCGTGCGGAGTTGAGAAGTTTAGCAGGATCAGGTGGTTTCGGACCAGAAGGAATGAAGTCTAAATTCTCCTGAACAGGAATAATCAGATTTTCAAAAATCATTTTTGAATCTGTTAAGAGGCTTGAAAAACCATCCCCGCCTGAAGCCACACCCAAATATTTGGCCTGCGTTGGCAGACGCATATCTGCGTCGACAACAAGAACTTTTAGTCCCAGATCTGCTAATGTGCGGGCAAAAATAGATATTGCAGTAGACTTACCTTCTCCCTGTGTAGAAGATGTGATGCCTACAACTTTGATATCTCTATCTGCTCTCAGTAGTCGGAAAGTCGTAAATAGACTTCGCAATGATTCCTTGATTGCAAATCTCTCACTTGCACTCATATTTGAAATACTTTTACTGATGTTTAATCCAGGTTCTAATGGAAGATACGGAACCAAGCCGAGAACAGGCAACTGCAATTCTTTTTCTGCCTCCATCGGTGTATGGAAGACATTGTCAGTCCTTTCACGCAATACTGCCGCACCGATACCGGCGATGAGTCCAAACAACAAGGCTCTAAGGAGGTTATCTCGAATATTAGGAGATACAGGGGAACCATTAAATGTTGGAGGAGATATAACTTGCCAAGGTGCAACGAATCGAGCCTTTTCTAGTTTATAGTTTTCAATGGCTGACATGTAAGATCCATAGTTTTCCCTCGCGGATTTAAGTTTTTGAGAAAGTGCAATAAACTCTTTTATCTTTGTCGGACTATTCTTAAAGTTTTGATTAAGCATTAAAATTTGTCTGTTGAGTTCATCTTGCTGTTTTGCATTCTGAAACAGTTTGTCACGCAAGACGTCCAGTTGTAGACCTTTAACAACTGGGGCCAGAGCATTACGTCTGGCAAGTAATGATTGAACAACAGGTGAATCATCTCGATAAACTGACCTTGCGCGAGCAAGTTCAAGATCATATTTCTTGTATTCGGATTCAGGATCATCAGCTCCGATGGTCTCCTGGAATACCTCATTGGTTGACTTAGACTTTTGCGGAACTAGGGTTCCTTGTCTTCCAAGTTGTTCAATTGGTGATGGTGCCCCTGAAGGAGTATAGGTTAACTTTCCAGATTTAACTGTTTCAATTTGGTTTTGCAGTTGAACTTGTTGAAGTTGTAATTGAGTGACGAGATTGACCAGTTCGTTTCGTTTTGACTCAATCATTTCAGCATTGACACTAGGATCAAGCACAAGATTTCTTTCCCTAAACTTCTTCAGTTGATTTTCATATAAATTTACTTTGGCTAAAATTTCTGGAGCTTGCGCATCAAGCCACTTCATGCCGCCATCGATACCCAATTGTCGCTGAACAGTTGAGAACTTAACATATTCTTTGGCAATATTTTCTAAGATAAGCCTACCTTGCTCAGCATTTGTCCACCAAAGAGTCACTTTCATTACGGACGTAGTATTTTCTCCGGCTTGGATGTCAAGTCTCTCTACAATTTGAGATGTTTGAAGACCCATTCTTTCCGCGACGGGAGTGATGACAAATGGACTTCTCAAAATAGCTCTTAAAGCAGGAATATTATTTGCTTTCGCCCTGGCTCTCGCCACAGTGGCTATTTTCCCTTCCGCACCGAGGACTTGATCATCAAGAATAGCAGACTCAATTTGTAAGATGAAGTCTCCAGAATAAACGGGATTGAATTTTAATTCGCGCCAGGTATTTATTGCAAAGATTCCTGAAACGATCGTTGAGGTGATCAGAAAAATTCCTTGTCTCCGCTTGATTGTTCGGAAAAGCCCTGCCAGACCACCCTGTGAGGTTTCCACACTAGCGAAAGGAGATGAACTTGATTCGCTTGCGCTTGCAGCAAATGCTGTAGGCGGTAATTGTGGAAGGGGTGGCCCACCTCCGGACGCGGGTTGAAATGGGGCGCCAGTGGTTGTCACTAACTTTTTGCACCTGACTCATCAGTCTAAAGCGTTATGAGCCTTGGTCAAGATCCCATGAACAGATGAGAATCCATCCCAGCGATCAGCTGAATAGGCAAAAATCAGCTAAACTGAGAGGAGTGTGTTAATAAACTCTCAATGGCCCAAGCATCATCTATCGAGCAGCTTTGGAGATGGTGTTCTCGAGGTACTCCCTTTATGGTGGCAACATTGTATACTTTTTCCCCTTGGTCAGTGGCTTATTCAATGCCAGCCCAACAGTCTGTGACGGCTCTAACAGCAAAGCCCTTGGCTGGAACAGTCTCTAGAAATATGCCTGCCAAAAGCCCGCCTCAACAGCAAACATCTCTAAATCTTGCAGAAACATATACTGACTTGTACACACTTGGGCCAGGAGATGCTTTGAATTTGGTCTTTCTTGATCCTGAATTAAAAGATGTTGGCGGTGGTTTTGGTATTCTCATGGATGGTACAGCGATATTGCCTTTCATCGGCTCCGTTCAACTGGCTGGATTGACCATTGGTCAAGCTTCACGTTGGCTGACAAGTCTTTACGAAAAACAGATTGTACGACCGCAGCTTTTATTGCAATTGACCACTCCCAGACCGACAAAAATTACTGTCATTGGTGAAGTTACAAAACCTGGATTTTTTGAACTCGGAGGTATGCCAAGACTGATTAATGCAATTCAAACCGCTGGTGGCATTACTGCCAATGCAGATATCCGCAAAGTGATGTTACGGAGAGTTGTTGGTCAGGATGGAGCCCAAAAGCAAACCTTTTTGGATCTATCCCAAGTATTTTTTATCGGTAATCAGTTCCAAAATCCGATCTTGTTTGACGGTGATACTGTAATTGTTGCTCGGGCAACGGAGCCTTTACCGGATGAAATCATCCGTATCGGCCGAACCAACCTGGCGCCAACGACAATTAACGTATCTATTTTGGGCGAAGTTAAATCGCCTGGAACTCTTGGTCTACCAGCCAATACACCTTTGGTGGAGGCAATTTTTAGGGCCGGCGGCTTGGCAAAGTGGAGAGCCAATAAAAATCATATTGAATTAATTCGGTTTAACGATAATGGAACCACGACACGTCAGGTTTTTTCATATAAGCAGGATCTGAATGTTTCCAACGGATTCAACCCGCCCCTGAGGGATCGTGATACGATTATTGTTAATCGTTCCTTCTATGGTGAAGCCATCGATGCTCTGAATGATCTGGCCGTGCCAATAGGTATTGTCAATAATCTTGGCGGCATCGGCAACTCCTGGGGCTGGAATAACAATCGTTGATGCTAAACTGATTTTTTGCCATGAAACTTTTGCCATCCCCACACAACAAAAATAATAGATCAGCCATTATTTGGGCTCTATTAAGTCAGTCTATATGGCTGCCTATTTTCGTGTCTGGATCTCAGGATGAATTATCAGGCGGCAATGGTGACTATCATTCATTTCACAAATTTCAGAGCCCCCAACAAGCTTTCTCGGGCAATCGATTTCAACCTTCAGCACAGACGCTGATTTCTGGAAGGCGTCCACTGCAATCTCCGAGGCAAAGAAATCAACAAAATACAGGTATTGTCTTAAATTCAGTTTTGGCCGGTCAACATTTCTCCTCTTTGTCACAGTCGAGTACACTGGTTTCCGCAAGCACGCGCAACGCCACAGAGGCCCCTCCCCCGCCGATGAAGACCGAGGCAGGAGTGGAGACATCTGAGCCGAGGTTGCATTCAGAACGGCCAATAGAGATGGACTTAAGAAGAGGATTCTTTCCTTCTGCTAATTTCATACAAAAGTTATATTCTCGCTCTGAATTATTGGGCGGCACTGTGACATTGCAAGATTTGAGCGAACCCTTGATGCCTCCGCTGGCGAGAGCGGAACGGGCTCAATGGTCTCGCTCGGGTGATCCCCTCGCTCCCCTGCCGCAGATGTGGCGAGAACCCATGCGCAAAGCTCTGCAATCCCTTGCGCAGGAGGGAGGCCCAGCCAAAGCCGATACATCGGGAGGCAGACAAGAGGTTAGCAAGCTAGATCCGGCTCGTTTTGTGCATGTTCCCTCTTCAAAAATCCGTCAAGCCAGCGAAGTTCCCCTTGCCTTGCAAGCGGATGGCACTGTTGATATTTTAAATCAACCTGATGATCCTGCCGTTATTGATGAAATTAATCGCTGGTCTGCAAAGCAAAAATTACCGGCGAAAGGAACGCTCAGTCCGGCTGTCGTGCATTTGCATCCGATGCAGCCAGTTGATATCGGCCGTTCAACCAGTGAGACAACAACATCCAGCAGCCCCTCACAAACGCGGGCCACAGAAGCCGCTGCCGTCCCCCTGCCCCCCCCTCTAGAGGTCATCACGCCGGCAGCACCGGTGGCCACGGGCAACGAAGCGCCAGCCTCGGCCGCAACAATCACGCCTGCGCCCATCACCTCAGCGGTTTCACAACCCGCCTCCAAGCCAGATCCAGCTCCCCCCAGCGAGGCAGGTTCATGAGCACGGGTCTCCGCTGGACAACAAGCCGACTCAGCTGTGAATTCATTGGCACCATCGGCTGTGTTGCCGTCTTCTCTGGCTTTCCAGGCCTGGCACAACCAGCGGCCCTACCCAGTCGTCCGGTCTGGACAGCAGCTTCCAATGAACCCTATGTGCGCACTCTGCGCTGGACAGCGGTTGAGGAATTTGGCGCCATGCCAGCAGAATTTCTACCCGTCCCGGCCAGGTTCGATCCCGCAGAGCTTACCGCCAGGCCAAGGGTTGAGGGACCTTACAAAGGGCGCGGAATTTTTGGAGTTGGTGGTGGCGTGCGGGCCGGCGTGTACACAGGTGATCCGACCAATGCCGTATTGACAACCCGTTTTGGCTATAAATTAGATAACAATTTTTCTCTTTCGCTCAGGCCAACCAACATTTTTTCAAACAATAACAATGACAACAATAATAATAATTTTCTTAGCAACAGCGAGTTCAGGTTGCCGCTGACTCTTGATCTTTTTCATGGCTTCTTGCTTGCGCCGTACATTGGTGGCGGTGTGGCGACAAACACAGACGGTCTCGGATACACCGATGGCATGTTCACTGGAGGGCTGGACATTAATATAACAAAGTATCTAACAATCGGCCTGAATGTCAACTATATCTATCAAGCAAATATTGATGACACAGACTGGGAGGCGCTGGGCATGCTCTACCTTCGTTTCTAGCCTTTACGCCAAGCCGATCAAAGGCCAACCGGGATTGCTGATCAATCGGCGACGCTCAAGAGAGCCGCAGCAATCTCTTGACGCTGTTCCTCGTCATATCCCCAACGATCAAAGAAAGCTTGCTCCTCCCCCTCTCGCTTCAGGCCAGCGAGCAAACTCTCCAACTTTTCTTTGACCAAAGCAGGATTGAGTTGGCTCAAGAGCTCTCGGCTACGCGCTTGCACCCGCCTGGATCGATCCAGCATGATGGAATCCTCTTGGCGGCGATGGTGCACAGTCATGGCCGTGCTCATCGCCAAATTGCGAGCGCTGAGGTCCACCACGCCCAGGCCAGCCAGGCGCAGTTGAATCAGCAGGGGTTGAGGCAAGCGGTCCATCAGAGGCGAATCGCCACTGAGAGAAACGACGAAAAACCCCCTGGCGCCATCACGATGGCTCACCAGTTGGCCCACCTCATCGGCCAGTACTTCATCGCTGAGCTCCCCGGCATCCCAGAGACGGAGTCTTTCGGCGCTGATGGCCATCGCCTCCTGAAACGTGGGTGGCATGGACATGGACACCTTGCGCAGTTCGGGCTCCATTTTCGCCAAAAGCGGGCACGGGCTGCCAAATTTGAAGGATGAATCACCTGCCACAGCCGCTTCCGTTTCAGCCCGCCAGTCCAGCCCCTGACCCGCAGGAACCCGCACAGGCGTTTCATTCCGGCTTCATCGCCTTGATCGGGCGTCCGAACGTCGGCAAGTCGACCCTGCTGAATCGTCTGGTGGGACAAAAGGTGGCGATCACCTCTCCCGTAGCGCAGACCACCCGCAGGCGATTGCGAGGCATCTTGACCCGTCCAGGGGCCCAGCTGATTTTCGTCGATACCCCCGGCATCCACAAACCCCACCATCTTCTGGGAGAACGCCTCGTGCGGAGTGCCTGCGAGGTCATCGGCGACGTGGATGTGGTGCTTCTGCTGGTGAATGGCTCTGAGCCCGCTGGCCGGGGAGACGCGTTCATCGTGGATCTTCTCAACCGCAGCCGCGTGCCCGTGCAGGTGGCTCTCAACCATTGGGATGTGGTGGACCCCTCCCGTACGGAGCAACAGCTGGAGAGCTACCGCCAGCTTCTGAGGGGGGAAGGGGAAGGCGCCGAGAAAGCCGCGAGCGGGTCTTGGCCCCTGCAGCCGATCAGTGCCCTCACCGGGCTGGGAACCGATGCCCTGCTGGCATCCCTAGAGAGGGATCTGCCCATCGGGCCCGCTCTCTATCCCCCGGACAGCGTGAGTGATCAGTCGGAAGAGACACTGCTTGCCGAGCTCATCCGCGAACAAGTTCTGCATCACACACGGGAGGAAGTGCCCCATTCCGTGGCTGTGCAAATCGACAGGATCGTGGAGGACACCCGAGCCAAGCAAGGCGACAAGCCCCGGCTGGCCGTGCTCGCCACCATCTTGGTGGAACGCCAAAGCCAGAAGGCCATCCTCATCGGTCGGGGGGGACAAATGCTGCGCACCATTGGCAGTGGCGCCCGCAAACAGATGGAGGCGTTGCTCGGCAACCCCGTTTACCTGGAGCTGTTTGTGAAAGTGGTGGCCCATTGGCGGCGCAGCCCGGCCCGCCTGGCTGAACTGGGATACGGCGGGGTGGACTGAGCCGTGGCAGACCTCAGCGCCTGCCGAACCCCTAAGGTTTTGATGCCAGCGTGCATGGGGCCTTGAACGCCTTTCCGCCTGAGGACATCCGCGCCTTTCTCCAACTGAGCGCTGGCGACTGGCTGGCCCTGCGCAGCCTGCTGGGGCCCGATGCGCCAGATCGGACAGCCGCCAGCTTCGACGGCGGCGCGCAGCTGGGTGACGACTGCCAAGACTGGCACCAGTCGGATCGCGGCGAGTTGAGCGTGAGGTTCCTGGAACCGCAAGACGCCACAGAGTGCGGTGGGCTGGAGGTTGCCCTGCCCAGTGGATCCACGCTCCAGCTCCATTTCCGCAGCGATGGCACGGTCGTGATGCCACGGCAATCCGGGCGCTGGCAGCTCACGGCCGACGGGAGTTTGGAGTTGGAGTTGCTGGAGCAGGGGCGCTGGCTGAAGGAGCGCATCTGGTTCAGCAAGCCCAATCTGCGCTTGCGTTGCACGCTCGAACAAACCCCGGATGGTCAACCTGGTCGGGCGAGCTTCAGTTCGGAGATCAGGCGGCTGCGTCCTGCTGGGGAGGCCTCGGCAAGCTCAGTTGCCTGATCGCAAACGATGCGCATTGATGTGATCAGTTTGGCGCCAGATTCTTTTGGTTGCTTGTTTCAACTCGGCGTCATTGGTAGGGCCCTCGCCCGTGGGATTGCGGAAATTCACCTTCACAATCCAAGAGACTTCGCCAATGATCGTTATCGCAAAGTTGATGATCAACCCTACGGTGGCGGGGCGGGAATGGTGCTCAAGCCTGAACCGGTGTATGCCGCGTTTGAGGCGATTCCCAGCCTTGGAACCCGTCGCACCCTGTTGATGACACCCCAGGGTAAGCCTCTCGATCAGCGCGACCTTGAACGCTGGGCGCGAAGCATTGAGCAATTGGTCATCCTCTGCGGGCATTACGAGGGCTTTGACGAACGGATCCGTTGTCTCGCCGATGAAGAGATCTCCCTGGGGGATTTTGTGCTCACCGGGGGGGAACTGCCGGCCATGACGGTGATCAACGGGGTGGTGCGCCTCTTGCCTGGAACCGTGGGCACCCCCGCCTCGCTGGAGGCGGAGAGTCACCAGGGATTCTTGCTGGACCATCCCCAATACACCCGTCCGGCCGTCTTTCGTTCGATGGAGGTGCCAGCCGTGCTGCGCAGTGGTGACCACAACGCCATCGCGCGCTGGCGCCAGGATGAACGTCAGCGACGCACCCGAGAGCGACGACCGGATCTCTATGCCCGCTGGCAGGATCAGGACGTCGCCCAAGGGAAGACTTGAACCCGTCCTTGGAGGCTCCCCATGGATTTGCGCATCGGACAGGGCTACGACATTCACCGCTTGGTGGCGGGGAGGCCCCTGATCCTGGCCGGAGTGTCCCTGCAGCATCCGGCCGGCTTGGGGCTTGAGGGCCACAGCGATGCGGACGTGCTGGTGCATGCCCTGATGGATGCTCTGCTGGGAGCCTTGAGCCTGGGAGACATCGGCCAACACTTTCCTCCGGGAGATCCTCGCTGGAAAGACGCCGACAGCCTGGTCTTGCTGGAGCAGGTGATGGCACTGGTGCGGGAGCGCGGCTGGGGGCTGGTCAACGTGGATCTGGTCGTGGTGGCCGAACGGCCAAAACTCCGGCCCCACATCGCCGCGATGCGGGCCAATCTGGCCGAGCGCCTGGCGATCTCCCCCGATCGCGTGGGTGTCAAAGCCACCACCAACGAGGGGCTGGGGCCGACGGGCCGAGAGGAGGGCATGGCCGCCTATGCGGTCGCGCTTCTGCACCATCCCTGAGCCGCGCCCTCCCTTGCCTAGGGTGGTCGGCAAACAAGCGCACCGCTGCAGGGTCATCCGTGGACGGGCATCGCATTCCCACCAGCCTGGCTGACATCCGCTCCGGGCTCTTGCCAATGGTGAAGGATCAGAAGAGGCGGCAGGGGGCGGAGGCTGGGGATGACGACAGGTGTGTGGCAGTGGTCGAACATCTGCGCCTGCGGGTGCCAGCGGGGAGCCAGGGGGCTTGGCTGCAGGCCGAGCTGGAAACCTGGGATCCCTGGCTGCGTCAGCGCAAGGGTTTTGTGGAGCGGGAGATGCTCTGGGACAGCGCTCGCCAGGAGGGTGTTCTGTTCATCCACTGGGCCAGCGCGGACGACTGGAAGGCCATCCCGGCGGCCGAGCTGGCGGCCATCCAGGAACGCTTCGAAGCGACGGCCCAACGCCTCCTGGCCCTGCCCCCCCACAGCGACAACCCCTTCCCCCTGGTGTTCGCGGGGGAGGCGTGTCCGCGATGACCACCCCGGCCCAGCTGGATCTGGATCGACGCCTCCGTCTTGGGATGGTGGAGGCTGTCTGGGGGCAGCACAAGCGGGCGGAACAGATCGCCACCATCCTTCGCGACCTGGTGGCCGCCGGGGAGACCGCCCTGGTCACCCGGGTCTCCCCTGGCAAAGCCGCCGCTGTGGAGCGCTTGTTGCGGGCGGATGGTCCCCAGCCGCCGCTGATGACCCACCATCCCGAAGCCCGCTGCCTCACAGCCCCCGGCCTGCCTCCTGTGAATCCCGAGAGGGGGCAGGTGACGGTGGTGACGGGCGGCACCAGTGACCATGTCGTCGCCCGAGAGGCCGGCCTTGCCCTGCGCTGTCACGGGATCCAGAGCGTTCTGGTGGAGGACGTGGGCGTGGCGGGGCTGCACCGGCTGCTCGATCGGCTGGCGATCCTGCGGCAGGCTTCCGTGCTGATCGTCTGCGCCGGAATGGAGGGAGCGTTGCCCACCGTCGTGGCCGGACTGCTGCCCCAACCGGTGATCGGCGTGCCCATTTCCGTGGGCTACGGCGTGAGCGCTGGCGGAGCGGCCGCCCTCCAGGGCATGCTGGCCAGCTGCGCCCCCGGTTTGACGGTGGTGAACATTGACAACGGCTATGGCGCCGCCATGGCGGCCCTGCGCATCCTCAATGGCCGCGGCCCCACAGAGCGGGCGTGGGCCTCTAAAGATGTTGAAGCTGGGGATAGGCCGTAAGCAATTCCTCTGTCGTCAACACCTCCCCGATCCCCTCGGGCTGCCAGATCACCTCCAGGGCCATCAGCTCGTCTTCGCTGATGGCACCGAGCTGTTGCAGGGCGTCGCGCAGGCTCTCGGCCGAATGAGCCTCCTGCAAAAGCAGGCGGTTGCGAGCTGCCACCAGCAGGGTGACGGCGATGTAATCGCTGCCGACCGCGCCGGAATCCTCCCCTGACGCGGGGGCCGCCTCCCCATCGCGACGACCCGCCACATTGCTCAGGACCTCCTTGCGCAACTTGCTTCTCTCCTGCATGGAGAGCCGGTTGAAGGCGTCTTCCGCCGCGCTGAAGGCAACCTGCGCCACTTCCGCATTGGCGTAGACCCAGAGCTCGGGGTTGCGGAGCAGGGCGAGGGACGCTTCCTGGAGCACCTGGCGCAGACCCGCTGAAGTGCCCGTGTCAGCCGTGGCGGCCAGGCGACGCAGATCCGCCTGCAACTCTTTGGCGGCGGGCAACAGGCCCACCTGCACCTGGGCCAGGGACACAGGCCCCCGAGACACCGCCGGGGAGTCCTCTCCGGTCAGCCCTGCCAGCTCGGAAGGACCGCCCAGCCCCCGCATGGCATTCACCAGGAGACCAACCACCGCCATCAGTACCAGGACACCAAACAGGCCACCGCCAAAGCCGAAGATTGGCAGGATGAAGGGGAAGCCAAAGCCGCCACCCCCGTAAGCGCCCCGTCCGTAGGGCGTTGGGGCGTACTGACCCCCCATTCCACCGGAGCCGCGATAGCCGCTTCTCCCTCCGCCGTAGCTGCGGGGCGACGGAGAGGAGCGGAAACTTCCCCCACCGATCCTGCCGCCCCTGGCCGCCTCGGCGGGCTGGGGGGCCCAGATCAGGATGTTGCTCAGCAGGATGGGAACCACCAGCAAGCTTGCGACACGCTTGAACAGACGGGATCCCATGAGCAGAACATCGATAGGACAGGGCTTGAAATCTACGCACCTCCGCCAACGATGGTGACCACTTCCAGGGCATCGGATTCCACCACCCTTCGGCCTGGCCATTGGGATCTGGGCAGGATCAGGCCATTGAGTTCCACGACCACGACGGCCGGTTGATAGCCGAGGGCGATCAACACCTGCTCAAGGTCGAGCCCCTCGGGACAGAAGCGCTGCTCCCCGTTCACGCGGATGGGGATCACCGGGACGCCTCCAGCTGGTGGAGCAGGGCCAGGGTCGCGGCCTGCGGATCCTCGGCCTCGGTGATGGCGCGGATCAAGGCCACCCGCTTGGCCCCCGCCTGCCTGACAGTGGCGAGATTCGTGGCATCAATGCCGCCGATGGCAAACCAGGGAAGCGCACACTCCGCGGCGGCGGCGGCCACATAGGCCAGACCCACCGCAGCCCGTCCGGGCTTGGATGGGGTGCTGTGCACCGGGCCGACGCCCACGTAGTCGCATCCCTCCATCACCGCCTGACGCAAGTGATCCAGGGCATGGGTGCTGCGACCGATGAGGCGCTCCGGGCCCAGCAACCGTCTGGCCTCCGCCACAGGCAGATCGGACTGACCGAGATGAACACCATCGGCCTCCACTGCCAGGGCCAGATCCAGGCGATCGTTGAGCAGGAACAGGGCGCCATGGCGCTGGCAGAGCCGACGCAAGGCGCGAGCCTGTTCCAGCCGCTCCAGATCTGTGGCAGGCTCCTGCTTGGGGCGGTACTGCACCAGCCGCACCCCTGCCGTCAGGGCCGCTTCGACCACCGCCTCAAGATTGGGCGCTGGAGAGGTGATCAGATAAAGGTGGCACTGGGCCAGCCGTTCCCTCCTGGAGAAGCCCGCGGGCGCGCTTCCACGCAGACAGTCCACCTCCAGGTCATAGAGCGCGTAGCGGATCCGAGCGGCTTCTCGGGCCAAGACAGGATCCGACGCCCTGCCAAATTCCTCCAACACCCGCAAAGCTTCCTGAACCCTGGCCCCATTGGCGGCCACCACCGCCAGCGGATCGCTTCGCTCCATCTGGGCGGGGTGGGCCAGTCCCGCGGCCGCGTCCGTAGCGGCGTGGCGGGCCAGCTTGTAAGCCAAGCGGTGGCATTGCCCCAGGCGCTGCCGCAGATCTTTCAAACGCACGACCAGGTCTGGACGGTGCAGCACAAAACGGCACCAGTCTTCCAAAACCCTGAGCCCCTCGCGAGCGCGATCGAGGTTGGCATCCAAGAGCCGCTCAATGGCAGCCCGCTGGCCGCCACTCAACGCCTCAGAGGGGGGAGAGGATTCTGTCATCCCACCTCCCTGAGGGCGGCCCAGTGAAGCCGGGTCGCATCCACATCCCGACCAATCTGCGCGGACAGCTCCTCCAGATTGGCAAAGCGACATTGCCCCCGCAACCAGCGCAGGGGTTGCACCACCAACCGCCGGTCGACCAGTTCCAGCTCACGATCCAGCAGATGCACCTCCGCGGCGGAGGGAGCAGCCGGGTCGACGGTAGGTTGACGACCCAGATTCATCACCGCCGCCATCGGCCCGTCCCCGGGAGCTTCGCCCAGCCACGCCAGGGCGGCATAGACCCCTTCCATGGGTAAGAACTTGCGAGCGCTCACTTCCAGGTTGGCGGTGGGCCAGCCCAGCTGGCGTGCCAATCCCCTGCCCTTGCAGACCCGTCCGGCAAAGCGATAGGGGCGGCCAAGGAGGGCCTCCGCCGCTGGAATCCGTCCCTCGGCCAGGGCCTGACGAATCCGGCTGCTGCTCACCCGACCCGCCGCGTCATGGAGGGTGGGCACGACGGCCACCCGGATGCCATGCCGCCCTCCAAGGCGAACGAGCACCCCCACATCCCCGACCCGTTGGGCCCCGAAACGGAAGTTCTCGCCGACGGCCACGCAACGGGCCTCCAGCTGGCGCGCCAACACGTCCGCCACAAAACGCTCGGGGCTGAGGGAGGCCAACTCCTTTGTGAAGGGCAGCATCACGAGTTGTTCGATGCCCAACGGAGCGAGCACGGCAAGCTTCTCCTCCGGCAAATCCAGGCGAAGGCGCGTTTCGCCGTAGAGCACCTCGCGGGGATGGGGCCAGAAGCTGACCACCGTTGGCACAGGCGGCGGCGCCGGAGACCGTTCCTCCGCCGCCATGGCCATCGCCGCTTGAATCACCTGACGATGGCCAGCATGCAAGCCATCAAAAGTGCCCAGCGCCAGGACGGTCGGCGTGCGCATCGGCGCGGGGGGCGACAGGCTGGTCACAGGCAAAGACGCTTGCGCGGATGCTGGCCAAGGCACAGACGGCGCCCTGGGGAAGCGGGCTTTGGGATGGGCCTTGCTCTCGCTCCCCTGATCTTCCCATGGCAAGTTGGGGAGCGTCCGCGCAGCGCCATGGCCGACCCCGTTGACCTGAACCCGATTTCCACTGCCCTCCGGCTCGTGGGCTGGGTGCGGTTTTGGAGCCAGGTCACCCTGGGGGTGGTGGTGGTGGGGGTGCTCTTCTTCAGCAAGGTGGGCAACCAGCTGGCGGCCAACTCCCAGCGTGCCCTTGGCCTGGGCCCGGGACTGTCCCTGACGACCCTGTCCTTTCTGGTGCTGTTGTGGAGTCTCTGGCAGGGATGGCTGATCGTGCGCTGCGGGCGCGCCCTGGCACAGCCGGTGCGGCCGGCCCGTCCCACGAAAGGGGAAACCTCCCAGCTGCTCAAACGGGGCCTGATCGGCGACCTTCTTGGTCTGGTCCTGGCGGCCGTGGGCTACCAGGCCCTGGCCGGCAGCCTCTTCGTGCAGGCCTCCCTGCAGGCGCCGGGCTTTTTCGGCGCCCCGATCAGCGGCGGATTGAACCGGGTGGTGGGCTTTCCCATCACCTCCATCGAGATGCTCAGCGTCCTGAGCAACACCCAGGTGCTCTTTGCCCACCTGATCGGCTTGCTGTTCTCCCTCTGGTTGCTGCAGCGCATCCAGCGGCGAACGTGAGGCCGAGGCGGGGAATCCACGAAGCTAGTGTGCCGTCCCGCAAATAGGCTGTGGATTCTTTGATGGGTGTCTCGCTCGGAGTCCTTGCTGAGGAGGGCGTCTGGAGGCGCGGACCAAGCCGAAGATGACGCATGAACTTGTGGGACTGGACACTAGGCGGACCCTCCCGCGGAGTCGTCACCGGGAGGCATGCCAGCGAGCTGGGGCAAGGCCGTCTTCCCACCGCGCCAGAACAGTTCCGGTTGCAAGGGGGTGAGGCTGGCGCCATTGGCCTGGATCCAGGCCGCATCCGTCGGCCAGTCGGCGGGACCCGCCAGCCGGGCCTCCAGATCATTGCTGACTTCCCCTGCCAGCCAGTAGTAGACCCTTCCGCGAGGATCGACACGACGATCAAATTGATCGACGTAACGCCGCACCGCGGTGCGACACCAGCGCAGGGGCCCCATCGACTCCGCAGCCACCGGGGGTACGTTGAGGTTGAGCAACAGCCCCTCGGGCCAGCCGTTGGCAAGCATTCCCTCCGCCACCTCCAGGGCCAGCCTGGCCGCCGGACGAAACTCCCGCCAGCGAAAATCCGCCGCACTCACGGCGATGGAGGGCAGCCCCTCGATGGTGCCTTCCATGGCGGCGGCCACCGTGCCGGAATAGAGCACATCCGTGCCCAGATTGGGGCCATGATTGATTCCGGAGAGCACCAGATCTGGCGGCTCCTCCAGCAAGTGAAACAGGGCCAGCTTGACGCAATCCGCCGGGGTGCCGCTGCAGGCCCAGGCCGTGACCCCCTCGCTGAAGAGCTCATCGGCCCGCTCCGCTCGGATGGGGGTCTGCAGGGTGAGGCCATGGCCCGTGGCGGAGCGTTCCTGGTCGGGACAGACGACGGTGACCCGGTGGCCGCGAGCACGAGCTTCGGCGGCCAGGGTTTGAATGCCATCGGCAAAGACGCCATCGTCATTGCTGATCAAGATGCGCAGGGGGCCTGGGACGGAGGGCGCTGTCATGGGGAGGAGCGGGGGAGGGATGGCCCCGGAGATCAGCGTAGTCAGCTCCCTACAGTCATCCCAGCCAGGAGCGAGCCGTGAGCAGCGAACCCGTCCCCTTGACCGGGGCTGAACTATTGGCCAAAGTAAAGGCGCTCGGCAAGGTCAGCAAGGCTGAGCTTGTTCGTGGCTGCGGCTATGTCTCCGTCAAAAAGGATGGCAGGGAGCGTCTCGACTTCACAGGCTTTTACGAGCGCCTACTGGAAGCAAAGGCAAAGCGAACAGCGCTGACGGCAAAGATGCAGGAGACAGCTCAAACAGACCGATTGAAGGAAATCTTCTCGGATGCCCCGCAGAACGTGAAGCAGCCAACGCTGGGCCAGCAACTGCAAGTGCTTGCAGGCGTCGCCGAAGGCGAAATTCTCCAGGCCAGCGACCCCGCCGAGCTGGAGGAGCTGCGGGTGCGGCTGCTCGGCAAGAAAGGTCGCCTGTCGGCGGTGCTGGGCGCCATGGGCAAGCTGGCGGCCGACCAACGGCCGATCGTGGGGGAGCGGGCCAACCGCCTGAAGGAGCGGCTGCAACAGCAGCTGAGCGAGCGGTTGGAGGAGCTGCGCTCCAGCCGCCTGCGGGAACGGCTGGAGCGGGAGCGGCTGGATGTGACGATGCCCTGCGCCACCGTGCCGCCAGGCCATCGCCACCCGTTGATGCGGACCTGTGAGGAGATCGTTGATCTCTTTGCGGGGTTGGGCTATCGCGTTGCCGAAGGGCCGGAAATCGAAACCGATCACTACAACTTCACCGCCTTGAACATCCCTCCCCTCCACCCGGCGCGGGACATGCAGGACACGTTTTACCTGGGCAGGGGAGAGGGGGGCGATCAGCGGCTGCTGCGCACCCATACCTCCCCTGTGCAGATCCGCCACCTGCAGGCCAATCCGCCCCCGGTGCGGGTGGTGGCTCCCGGGCGAGTGTTCCGGCGGGATTCGATGGACGCCACCCACTCCCCGGTCTTTCATCAAGTGGAGGTGCTGGCCCTCGACGAGGGATTGGATTTCAGCCACCTGCGGGGCACCGTGACCACCTTCCTGCGGGCGTTTTTCGGGGATCTGCCCGTGCGTTTCCGCGCCAGCTACTTCCCCTTCACCGAGCCCTCCGCCGAAGTGGATGTGCGCTGGCGAGGCCGCTGGCTGGAGGTGATGGGCTGCGGCATGGTCGATCCCGCTGTGCTGGAAGGGCTCGGGATCGATCCGAATCGCTGGAGCGGCTTTGCCGCGGGCCTCGGCGTGGAGCGGTTCTGCATGGTGCGCCATGGCATCGATGACATCCGCCGCCTCTACACCAGTGATCTGCGCTTCCTGGAACAGTTCTGAGCACGCGCCCATACACTCGTTGAGCCCTGTTGCCTGCGATCGGTGCCCCGCGTCGGACTGATCGTGAATGACGGCAAGCCGTTGGCGATCGCCACGGCCGACACGATCGAGTCCCGGCTCAACGATGCCGGGATGGAGGTGGTGCGGGTGAGCAGCTCGGGCGGGATGGTGGGATTCGCCAACCCGGATCAGCATCTGCGCGGGCTGGGCTACGCCGCCTGCGTGCCGCGGGGGTTTGATCAAAGCCTGCAGCTGGCCCTGGTGCTCGGTGGCGATGGCACGGTGCTCTCCGCCGCCCGCCAGACCGCCCCGATTGGTGTTCCCATCCTCACCATCAACACCGGCCATCTCGGTTTTCTGGCGGAGGCCTATCTGAAGGATCTGGATCGGGTGCTGGATCAGGTGGTGGCCCAACGCTGGAGCGTGGAAGAGCGCACCATGTTGGTGGTGACCGTGATGCGAGGAGAGCAGCGCCGCTGGGAGTTGCTCTGTCTCAACGAGATGGCCCTGCACCGCGAACCGCTCACCAGCATGTGTCACTTCGAGGTGGCCATCGGTCGCCACGCCCCGGTGGACATCGCCGCCGATGGGGTCATCCTCTCCACCCCCACGGGCTCCACCGCCTACGCCCTCAGCGCCGGAGGCCCCGTGATCACACCAGACTGCCCCGTGCTGCAACTCACGCCCATCGCCGCCCACTCCCTGGCCTCACGGGCCCTGGTGTTTTCCGACCGGGAGCCGGTCACCGTCTTTCCCGCCACGCCCGAGCGGCTGATGATGGTGGTGGATGGCAGCGCGGGCTGTTATGTGTGGCCGGAAGACCGGGTGCACATCCGCCGCAGCGACCATCCGGTGGGTTTCGTGCGGCTGGCGGATCACGAATTCTTTCAGGTGCTGCGCAACAAGCTTGGCTGGGGACTGCCCCATGTGGCCAAGCCACGCCCGGGCAACGACCATGGCTGAGCTGGCGCCCCTCCTCTGGCTGGGTGGAGCGGCTGCCCTGGAGTTGGCCCCCCGGCTGGAGGCCTCCGGCTACCGCACCGATCCCCTCCCCTCCTCGGCGGCACTGGACGCATCAGACCTGGCGCCCCCAGCCGCCGTGATCCTCGCCCCGACGCTCGCTGAGCCCATTCCCCGCCTGCGCCGCCGCTGGGGCACCCTGCCCATCCTGTTGGGTAGCCCGCGCGATAGCGTGGAGGGCCGCTGCCAGGCCTTGAGCAGTGGAGCCGATGATCTCTGGCTCACCTCGGTGGGACCCAGCGACCTGCTGACCCGGCTGCGCCTTCATCTGAGCCTCCAGCCAGGGCGGAGCGATCCATGGCAGCGGGAGGCCGCGATTGTGGTGGGCAACCTCCAGGTGGATCTCCACCAGCGCACCGTTGCGCGGGCAGGACGCCCCCTGGCGCTGACGAGCCGCGAGCTTCAGCTGCTGATGCTCCTTCTCAGGCACAGACCCGAAGTGGTGAGCCGTGAGCGGATTCTGCGGGAGATCTGGCCGGAGGAGCGCGGGGCCACGAGCAATGTGATCGAGGTCTACGTGCGCTATCTGCGCCGCAAGCTGGAGGAAGGGGGTCAGTCGCGGCTGATTCACACGGTGCGGGGGCAGGGCTACTGCCTGCGCGACACTTTTGCGTCGAAGGGCTGAACAATGGGTCTCCACGCTGGTTATTGCCTGCGCAAGCGGCACCTGAGCCGATCCCAGCCGCCAGGCGGCCGGCGGCGGTGGCAGGGCGGTCTGCTCCTGGGCTGGCTCCTGGCCGGAAGTTCGCTTGTCTCGGCCTGCCACGCGGAAGGAGGGGAGCAGGGGCCTCCGCAAGTGCTGCCGATTGAGGCCCGCTGGTGCCTCTCGGAAGGTGAACCCTCCCGCTGCATCGACCTGGAGGTGCCCAAAAGCCCAAGGCAATACAGCATGGGTCTGCAGATGCGACCCGCCCTGCCCCCCCTGAGGGGGATGTGGTTTTCCTTCACCCCCGCCACCGTGGCGACCTTCTGGATGCATCGCACCTTGGCCCCGCTGGATCTGCTCTTCATCGCCAACAACCGGATCCTGGCCATTGAGGCCAACGCGCCCACCTGCGCCCACCTGCCCTGTCCCACCTATGGCCCGCCGGAGCCGGTGGACAGCGTCGTCGAACTGGCGGCGGGCGAAGCGCAACGGCTGGGGCTCAAGGTGGGGAGTCCGGTGCGGATTGAATGGCTGGCCCAACCCGCCAAGCCTTCAACACGAACACGGGATTGAGGGGAGCCAGGCGGGTGCCGTCCGCCAGGGGGACACCCCGCCAAGCCTGGAACTGACTGACGGCCACCTCCAACCGGGCGGCTTCCAGGTCCCCTCGCAGCTCCGCCAGCGCCTCCAGGGTCGCCAGGGGCGCCACGAGTCGTCCTCCTGGCTTCAACACCCGCAGGACCGCCTGCAGCACCTGTCGGCGGTCTCGCCCAGCGCCACCGATCAAGACGCGATCCGGCGCTGGCCAATCCGCCAGGGCGGCGGGCGCCACACCCTCCACCACCGCCGCGGGCCGCACGCCGAGCCGCCTGGCGTTGGCGTGAATCAGCGCTGCGGCCCCGAGGCGACGCTCCAGAGCCCAGAGCCGCAGCTGGGGCCTGAGGCGCAGGGCCTCCAAGCCCACCGAGCCCACCCCTGCCCCCACATCCCACAACACCCCGCTCACGGGAAGATCCAGGTCGGCCAGGAGCTGCACACGCACTTCACGTTTGGTCATCAAGCCGGGGTGATCGCTGTGCTGAAGCCAGAGGCCATCCTCCAAACCGAAGAGGGGCAGCCTGGCTGGATCAGGCTCCGCGGGCGACTCGGCGAGAAGCACCACCAGGTGAAGCGGGTCCAGCTCCTCCGGCAGAGGCTGGGCGGTGGACAGCCGCCGCACCCGCTCTTGGGGATGGCCCAGTCGCTCACACACCCACAGGCCGTAGCTCTCCGCCAAACCGGAGGCCACAAGAGCGCGCCGCACCGTTTCAGCGCTCCCGGGGCCGGGATCGGTCAGAACAGCCAGGGCCGCGGGACGGCGTTTCAGCGCTTCCGCCAGGGGCTCGGGATCACGGCCGTGCACGCTCAGCCATTGCGCATCCTGCCAAGGGCGACCCAGGCGGGCGAAGGCCAGCTGCAAGGAGGTGGGGGCAGGGTGGAAGGCCAGGCACTCGGCTGGCAAGGAGGCCAGGAGCAGGCGGCCGATGCCGAACCAGAGGGGATCCCCACTGGCCAGCAGCACCCCCTCTTCTCCGGCCTGGAGGGCTGCGACCAGATCGGGGAGCAAGAGGTCGGGGCGATCCGTGGCCAGCAGCCGCGGGGGCGAAGGCGACCCGGCCCACCACGCTGTCAAGTCGGCGTGGAGGCGGCTGGGTGCCGCCACCCAATCCGCCGCCAACAACCGCTGCCGCCAAGTCGGATGCAAGCTTGCCAGGCCCGAGGCATCGGTGCCCACCACATCAAGATGGCCCCTCACCATGATGCCCGCTGCCCCGTCTCAGGAGGTTGACTCTCCACCATGACCGATCGACGACAGCGCATTCACGAGCTGGTGCTCGCTTTGCTGGCGCGCCAAGAGGATCTGGAGCTGTTGCGTGAGGATGGCGCCGCCCTGGACCCGAACCCGTCGGAGCGGCCCGGCCATGCGGGGCAAGCGATGAAACGCAGCCAACGGGTCATCCGCCAGTACCAGGCCCTGGTCCACTCCGCGCTGACCCTGGATGCCCTGATCGATCAGGAGCTGGCCGACAGTCCTCTGGGATCTTCCCTTGGCGGCCCGGGCAAGGGCGTGGCTGGCTGAGGGGCGCTGGTGGCCTGCCGCTGGTCCCGCAGCTCGGATCGGACCAGCAATTCCCGCTCAAGGCGCTCCTGATCCAGGTGGATTCCCAGGTGGTCCGCGATGGCTTGGGCATCGCGCAGGGCATTGCCCAAACAACAGGTGCCACCCGGCGAGGGCGTGACATTGAAGACCAGGCCGGGACAGGCCGGAATGCTCACCTCACCGAGAAGCAACTGGCGCCGCTGTTTGTCGATCAACTGGGGGCGCACTCCGCCATAGCCCTTGGCAAAACAGAGATCATCGATTTGAAGATCAGGCACGATCTTGCGCACATCCGCCAGGAAGAGGCGCCGCCGCAAGCCAGGCACCTCGTAAAGAAGATTACGAAGAATATAAGCACGGATGTCTGGATCAGTGAAGAGTTGAGCCAGCACCGCCAACACATCGCCATCGAGACGGAGCACCCGCAGGAATTCCACAAAGGAAGCCGGTCGGTAGCGCTCCAGCAGGGGCAACAGCAGGGCTGTGGGTCCAAAGCGGGTCTGGCCCGCCACGCGCACATCCGGATCGCCGTGCAGAGCGGCAAACGGGAGCTTGTCGTTTTGCATGGTGTACACCTTGCCCCGCAGAACGGAGGGGGCGAAGTAAAAACTGCCCGCAACAGGCAGACAGGAATAGTGCAAGCCATAGCCCATGCGTTGCGCCAACAGGAGACTGTGGGCTCCGGCATTCACCACCACGTAGCGCGCCCGCAGCTGGCGCCTGCGCGGCACTTGCCCCGGCGCCCCTTCGGCGTCCGGCCAGGGGGCCAGTTCCACCAGGAAACCCTCTCCATCGGCCTGGATGCCGCGCAATTCTGTTCCGAGGTGGAGCGCGAGGGATCGGCCCGTAGCCGATCGGATGTGGTCACGGGCCTGCGCGACAAAGGAAGCCGCCAGCGCTTCGTAATCCACCGCCGTGGCTTCGCCGCGAATGCCAATGGCCACCAGCTCCTCGGGGCGCAGGGCTCCTTTGATCAGGGCGACGCGCGGCTCCCATTCCGCGATGGCCGCCTTCTCCAGCAGCTGCATCTGGGGGAAATGGGGCGAAAACCGCTGATATCTCTCCCGCAGCTTGGTTGTTTCGGCCTCGCCCACCGCCAGCACCAGCTTCTGCGTCTGGAAGACACAGCGCTCCCGTACATCCGGCGGCAAAAGGGAGGCATAGCGACTGATCATGCCGGCGATACGCTGTACGCTAAGCGCCTTTTCCAGGGTGTAATTGGTCTCGATGTCGCCACAGTGAATGGTTTGGCTGTTGCTGGACGATCGGGAATTCACCTGGGCGAACTTGGCATATCGTTCCACCAGCGTCAGCTGGCGCAGGTTCGTGTAGCGGGCGAGAACAAACAGCAGGGCGGTTCCACAAACACCGCCTCCCACGATCAGCACATCGGTGTTGGGCAGTGCTTCCGCATCAGCGGCAAGGGTCTCCAGCGGAGGCATGGAAGCCAGGACGGGCAGGTGTCCCCATGGTGGCCGATCCGACCTTCGGCAGTGGGAGGGGCCCTCAACGGCAGCGGCGCGGGTGTGGCCTCCCAACGGTGCCCTATGCTTGGCGAGTCGAACGCACAGACCTGTGGGGCACCCCTGCGGGAACGGCGAGCGGGCGATTAGCACAGTGGTAGCGCACTTCCTTCACACGGAAGGGGTCACTGGTTCGAATCCAGTATCGCCCATTCAGTCATGTTCAAGCTCACCCCCAATGGATCCACTTGCGCCATGGCGCGAGCAGGCGCAGCAGGTCCGGTTCCAGACTGGGTGTCACTCGGCTCAAGTTGAAGCGACCGGGCGGTGGCGACAGTGTCGCGCCAGTCTCTTGAGGATTTGCAACAGCTCACTCCGGCTGCGGCCCTGAGGCCACGGGCGCCCGGGTCGCGGCCAGAGGCGTGCCCATACTGAGGCAGGCCGTACCCCCAAGGACCCTTGAGCGACCCTGTGGCGCCGCCTCCCTCCAGTGAGGAAGCAGAGCAACCGATTCCCGAGCTGCGTCGCCTGGGGCAACAGCTGGCCCAAGCGCGGCAGGCGGCGGGGCTGTCGGCGGAAGACCTATCGCAGCGCCTTTGCCTGGCGCCGCGTCAGCTCCTGGCCCTGGAAGCGGGAGACCACACCCGGCTGCCAGAAGGAGTGTTTGTGGTGGGCATGGCCCGACGGGTGGCCGGAGTCCTCCATGCTGATCTGGACGAGGCCATCCTCGCGGTGCGCCAAAGCCGGCTGATGCGCTGCCCTCTCCCCGCCTCCTCTCCAGGCCCAGCCCGATCCAGGCCCCCGGCGGCCGGGCCAAAGGTCCACGAACTCAGGTGCGGGCTCCTGGCCGCCCTGATCGCCGCCTGCGGCCTGGCCGCCGCCTGGCTGCTGTTCCCCCAACTCAGCCCACGGCGGCTCTTCCCCACGCCGGTGCATCCCAAGTCCCAGCCCGTTCAAGACCAGGCCAGGGGCCCCTCCTCCCCGGTCTCAGCCCTTGCTCCCGCCGACACAGTTGAACCAGAGATCTTGCGCCTGGATGCCAGCGAGCCCAGCTGGGTGGAGGTGCGGGAGGTGGATGGCCGCACGCTCTTTGAGGGCACCCTGAGCACAGAGAAGCGCTTTCCGTTGGGCCGGGGCATTGAGGTGATCGCCGGTCGCCCCCATGCCGTGAGGGCGGCCATTGGTCCAGCGGCGGGAGCTCCCTTGGGAGGCGTGGCTGACATTCGCTGGAAACGGTTCAGCCCAGCGGGCCTCAGACCTGAATCCCCTTCATCGGCATCGTCGACACCTTGAGGTCCCAACCGGAAGCCTCCAGCACCACCGGAGCGCAGGAGCAAAGGCTCCAGCGTTCCAAACTCAGATCCAGCCAATCCTCACCGCCGGGGCAGCGTTCCGGCACCAGCGTGATGTCAAAGCTGGTCCCAGCCAAACGGCGCGCCTGCACCGATGCCACCACCCGGCCAGGGCGTCGATCGAGCGCCGCCGCCAACCGCAGCAACAGGGCCATGGTGCTCACGGTGCGCCGATCCTCCCGGCTTTCGATCAATTGCCACGATTCGTGCCGCTTTTTGGGCAGACCGCGGCGGTGATAGCGGGCGATGGCCGCCACCATCAGGTGTTCCGCTTCGGAATAGCCCAGCAGCTCGCCATGGCGAATCAAATACCAAGTGTGCTTGTGATAAGCGGCCACATTGATGTGCTTGCCACAGGCATGGAGTTGGGCCGCGGCCCACAACAGCAACCGCCCCTGGCCCCCGTCCTGGTGCAACCATCCTCCGGTCTGGTCATAAAGGCTGAGGGCCAGGCTGGAGACGCGGGAGGCTCGATCCAGATCCACCCCGTAGGCACGGGCCAGGTGCAACACGGTGCGCTCCCGAATCGTGCTCTGAAAGGCGAAGCGATCATCGAGCAGCCCCTGGCGGAGCATCCAATCGACAATCAGGCCTTCCCGCAGGGCCCGCTCACACACCACCAGCTCACGCATCTGCAGCATCGTCATGGCGGTGTGCAGGATGAGGGCGCCAGGCACAATGATTTCCGCGCGGCGCTCGTTGATCCCTGGCAACTGGCGGCGCTGCTCCAGCGGCAAGGTGATCAGGCGGCCGAGCAGGGCGTCGAGTCGCGCCCGGGTCAAGCGATAGCCCTGCAGACGCATGGGAGGCCGGCCCTCTTCCGCCGCCAGGAGGGAGGCCATCGCCATCGCGGTGCCGCTGGTGGCCACCAGCAACGGCTTCTCGCCGGCTTGGCAGGCCCGTTTGACCTGGGCCACCGCAGGATCCAACGCCCCCTGGATGTAGGCCTCGAGGAAGGCGCGGCGGGCAAGAGGCACGGGATCCTCCTGGCAGAAATCGCGCTGCAGACGCACAGCGCCAATCCGTGTGCTGGTGAGAACCCGGGCATCGGAGCCATCGGCCAGGATCAGTTCCGTCGATCCTCCGCCGATGTCCAGGATGATGTGCGGCGTTTGGCCAAAGGCCATGCCGGAGAGCACACCCAGATAGATCAGGCGCGCCTCCTCCGGTCCACTCACCAGAGACACTTCCAGGCCCAGTTGATCCTCAATGGCCTGCAAGACCTCCCGGCCGTTGGGGGCCTCGCGCACCGCGCTGGTGGCCGCGGTGAGAATCTGCTCCACGCCATGGCTCTGGGCCAAGTCGCGACAATGGCGCAGGGTGAGGAACGCGCGCTCAATGGCCTCGCCGCCCAGGTCGCCCGTCACGGGATCCCTCTCGCCCAGGCGGGTGGTGGCTTTCTCCGCCAGCAGCACGCGAAAGCTGTGCAACGCCGGATCCACTGCGGCAATGAGGAGATGGATCGAATTGGTGCCGATGTCGATGGCGGCAACGCGCCGTTCGCCCGTGGGGGAGGGCCCCGGGACGGGGATCGACGCCGAAGGCTCGCTGATGCCCATCGGGACCATGCGGGATGCGGGCGGCGCCACTTTGCCATTCAGGGCCCCCGAGAGTCCGCCCGTCGCAGCAATCCGCAGTGGGCGCCCGTCGATAATCAACCAATGTTGAGAGCGAACGGGTGGGGCTGACGCCAGCAGTCACCAAACAACTGGGCCATCGTTTGGGCGCGTGGCTGGAGTTGCTGCGCTGGCACAAGCCCAGCGGCCGCTTGATCCTGTTGATTCCCGCCGGCTGGGCCCTCTGGTTGAATTCAGCCGCCCCGCCCGATCCCACCCTGGTGGGCTGGATCGTGTTGGGAGGGCTGGCGGTGAGTGGAGCGGGTTGCATCGCCAATGATCTCTGGGATCGGGCCATCGACCCGTTGGTGGAGCGCACGAAAGGGCGTCCTCTGGCCTCTGGGCGCGTGCGCGTCGCCACCGCCTGGGGGCTTCTGCTGATCTGCCTGTTGGCGGCCCTGGCGGTGCTGCTCGCCCTCCCTGGCCCGGCCCGGGGTCTGTGTGTGGCGTTGGCGCTCGCCTGCCTGCCGCTGGTGTTGCTCTATCCCTCCGCCAAACGCTGGTTCCCGCTGCCCCAGCTCGTGCTGGCCCTGTGTTGGGGATTCGCGGTGCTGATCCCCTGGGCCGCCAGCAGCGGCCCCCGAGGCTTCGCCGCCGGCTCCGGCGCCGTCACGATGGCGCTCACCTGGCTGGCTGCCGTGGTGTGGACCTTCGGTTTCGACACCGTTTATGCCATGAGCGACCGGGACGATGATCGCCGCATCGGGGTGCGCAGCAGCGCCCTGACCCTCGCTGCGGCCGCCCCCCGAGTGGTGGCGGTGTGTTATGGCCTCACCGCCGGCGCCCTGGCAGGCGCGGCTCTGCTGCGGGGGATCGCCGCACCGCCCTTTTGGCTCCTCTGGGCCGTCGCGGCCTGGGGCATGCAACGGGAGGCGGCGATCGTGCGTCGTCCCAGCCTGCCCCGAGGGGCCTACGGTCAGCATTTCAGCCATCAGGTGATGTTGGGCGGTCTGCTCCTGCTGGCCTTGGTGGTGGGAGGGGCATGAGACCCCTCCCACCCCTCCCCCCGCCGCTGCGGCCGGGGGACAGGGTGGCTCTGGTGGCCGCCAGCTCCGCGTTGGAGAGCGACGGGCGGCTGGAGGCGGGCCTCCGCGTCTTGCGCAGCTGGGGGTTGGAGGTGCCGCAGGACACGCCCTTGCTGGGACGACGATGGGGCTATCTGGCCGGTCGCGACCAGGAGCGCACCGCCGATCTGGCCCAACGGGCGCCGGAGGGCCAGCCGGCGCCGCTGCTGGCCTGCGTCCGCGGTGGCTGGGGCGCGGCTCGCCTGTTGCCGGAGCCCTGTCGACCTGTCCCGCCCTGGCTGGATCCGCTTTCATCCCCCTCTTGGCTGCTGGGCTTCTCCGATGTCACCTCCCTGCTCTGGGCCCGCTGGGCCCGGGGTTGGAGTGGCGGGGTGCACGGCCCCCTGCTCACCACCCTGGCCCGTGAACCTCTCTGGAGTCAGGAGCGTCTGCGGGACCTGCTCTTTGGCAAGGGCGTGGCCCCCCTGGAGGGCGCTGGCTGGGTCGGGGGCGTCGCGGAAGGCCCTCTGCTGGTGGCCAATCTCACGGTGGCCACGCACCTGTTGGGCACCCCCCATCTGCCGGATTTGCGGGGCGCCATCGTGGTGTTCGAGGACGTGGGAGAAGCGCCCTACCGGATCGAAAGGATGCTCACCCACTGGCGGCTGAGCGGTGCACTTCAGCAACTGGCGGGAGTGGGGTTCGGATCCTTCAGTGGCTGTGTCGACCGGGACCGGATCGAGGACGCCTCCGCAACGCATTTCAGCGCGGAGCAGGTGCTGCGGGAGCGCACCGCTGATCTGGGCCTTCCCGTTGTGGCCCACCTGCCGGGGGGCCATGCCCCTGGCAACGCCGCCTTGCCGGTGGGGGTGTGGGCCCGGTTGGAGGGGAACACGGGCCGACTGGACCTGCGCCTCTCGCCGGGATGACCCTTCAGCTGCCTCCCGGAGGCGGCCAGGTGGGCACGGTGCTGGGATTGCCATTGCGCATGGCGTGATAGGCGGGGGAAAGAATTTCCACATCCGCCGCAGCGAATTGATCCTGGATCGCCCCCAGCAGGTCTGAGAGGGTCTCGCGGTAGCAGAGCACGTGCGCCACAGAGGCAGTCAGTTCATAGCTGATGTGAAAGTCGTTGAGGGAGGTCTGCAGCACGTAGGGAGCTGGCTCTGTGGCGATGCCCGCCACCGATCGGGCCGCCGCCACCAAGAGGCTGTGCACCTGGCGCCAAGGCACGTCGTAGCCAATGCTGACTGTGGTGGCCACGGCCACCGGTTGGGCTCCCTCGCGCCGACTGAAGCTGTAATTGAGGATCGGCGAGGCAATCACGGAGGCGTTCGGCAGACTCACCACCTCGTGGCGGGGGGTGATGATGCGCGTCACCAGCAGATCCCTGTCCTTCACCACGCCAAGCACCCCATTGATCTCGATGCGGTCGCCCTCCTGGAAGGCCCGGGTGTAGATGAGCATCAGCCCGCTGATCACATTGGTGGCGACGGCGCTGGACCCCAGGGCCGCCAGCAGACCGACGAACAGCCCTGCCCCCTGGAAGGCCCGACTGCCCGAACCGGGGATGTAGGGGTAAGCCGTCACCAGCCCCGCCAGCAGGATCGCTCCTGACACCAGACGCCCGGTGGGCAGCGCCCATTCGCGATAGAACCCCGGAAACACCAACCGACCCCGTTCAATGGCGGCAAACCAGGCCCGGCAACCGTGCATCGCCAGGCGGGTGAGATAGAGGATCAGGGCCACCGCCAGGAGGTTGGGAATGGCATTGGTCCCGTTGTCCAATACCTCGGCAACCACCCTCAAGATGTGTGCTCGCAAGCCCTCCGCCATGGCCTGGGTGGGGGGGAAAAAGCTCAGCAGAAGTGGAATCAAGAGGTAGCTGGCCAACAGCAGGAGCGTCCCGTGGGCGAGGCGCCTGAGCACCTGCAGGCTGCCGCGCAACTGCTCCGAATCCAGCACCTGACTGCCCCCGAGGCTCAGGCCCACCTGGCCAAAACGCCGATCCAGCCAGTCCTTGAGCCGCTGGTTGAGGGCTCCCTGCACCTTCCACCACAGCAGATACAGCAGCAGAACGGCCAGGGCCAGGGCCACCCCCGTCAGCCAGGCATCCAGGCTGTGGGTGGCGCGGAATTGCTTCAGGGCGCCGCGCAACCGGTCGCGGTAGTGCTCGGCCAACTCCTGAGGCGTCAGACCGAAAGCCCTGGCGGCCCGCTCATCCACAGCCAGCAGGGGCCGAAAAGGTCCAGCCTTGGACAGCAGCCCCACCATGACGTAGGGCGGGTCGCTCCTGACGACCAGCTGATCGGGATCAACGTTGGCGTCCCTCGCCAACTCCTCCAAGGTGCGGGTGCCGCGCTGGGCGGCCACCTGGGGGGTCTGGGCGCCCGCCGCCACACGAACCTCCAGCACCTTCCGGCCATCCAGGGTGATCCAGGCCGGCCGCCCGTAGCGCTCAGCGGGAGCTGACGGGGGAGCTGCGGCCGGAACCGCCTGAGCGCTCAGCTGCAGCGTCACGGCGAAGGCCAAGCCAGCCAGCAGGGCCCAGCGCCGGAGCCCCTCGGCCGACGCCAGACCGGGAAGCCCGCCCCAGTCCCTGCGGCCCTGCTTGGGAGATCCGCCCATCGCTCCGTCTGAATCACACCTGCGATCAGCTTGGCGCCCGGTTCAAAGGGCGTCAGCAACCGATCGCTTCAGGTCCAGGCCACGAGCGCGGCCCCGACGGTGATCAACACGACACCGAGCCACTGCGCAAAGCTCAACCGCTCTCCCAAGAGGGCCACGCCGCCGAGGGCCACGAGCACGACGCTGAACTTGTCGATCGGCGCCACCCGGGCCACGGGGCCGATCTGAAGGGCGCGGAAAAAACAGAGCCAGGAGCCGGCGGTGGCCAGGCCTGAGAGGAAGAGGAAGATCAGGCTGCGGCGCGGCAGGGCCGAAAGCGGCAGCAGCTCCCCTCGCGCCAGCACGAGCACGATCAGCACCACCCCCACCACCAGGGTGCGCAGGAGGGTGGCCAGATTGCTGGGCAGGCCCTCCAGACCCACCTTGGCCAACAGGGAGGTGAGGGCGGCGAGCACCGCGGCGGCGGCGGCCCAAAACGACCAGTGCTGCCAAAGATCAGCCATCGGTCTGGTCCACGGGCGGGCGCCAGGAGCGGCCGTCGTCTCTGGAGGGATGGCGGGCAGATGCGGTGTCGTCTGGCTCCTCGCCCATGGCCCCCACGGCCTCCGGTCCGTCGAGCTCGGCGGGAGTCTCCGCACCGCGGGCGCGCAGCACCGCTTCTGCCACGGAGAGATCAAACGGGGTGGTGAGCTTGATGTTCGACGCCGGGGCCTCCAACACCTGGACCGGCAGGCCCAGTCGCTCATAGAGAGCGGCGTCATCGGTGACGCTCCAGCCGTCCTGCAGGGCCTGACAATGGGCCGCGCGCAGTTGCCGCACGGCAAAACCCTGGGGCGTCTGCGCCGCCCAGAGGTGCTGGCGGTCCGGTGTGCCGGTGATGCGACCTTGGCCATCGACCTGCTTGATCGTGTCGTTCACCGGGGTGGCTGCGATGAGGCCGGCTCCGGCCGCCAGGGCCTCCGCCAGGGCCCTGACGCAGCGGCTGAAGAGCTCAGGCGTGGCCAGGCAGCGGGCGCCGTCATGAATGAGAACGGCCTCAGCCTCCACGGGCAGGGCCGCCAGCCCCAGGCGCACCGACTCCTGCCGTGTGGCGCCGCCCACAATCCAACACACCGGTCGGGTGGGACGAAGCGCCGCGAGGATGGACTGGATGGCCTGCTCATCCTCGGGTTGGCCCATCACGCCGATCCATTGGATCGCCGGGCAGGCCAGGGCGGCCTCCAGCGTCCAGGTGAGCACGGGCCGACCCGCCACCGGCAAGAGCAGCTTGTTGATCGAGGCGCCCATGCGGCGACCACTGCCGGCAGCGGCGATCAGCAAATGCATGCAGCACCTCCAGGGCTACGGACGGCTCGGAACCTGCTCCATACAATCAGGCCTCCCGTCCCCGCTCCGCCAATGCGCGCCCTGTTCCTGATCCCCGGGGATGCCCTCAGTCAGTTGCAGGCTCTGCCCGCCGCAGCTGCGGTGGCTGACACGCTTGGCTTCAGCCTGCAGGTGGCCTGCGCCGCCGCCGCGGCGCCGGTTTGGAAACTGCTCCCCGCCGTGGAGAAGGTCATTCCCTTTTCTTTCAGCGAAGCCAGCCTGGCGGACTGGGCCAACCTGCTCGGGTCAGTGCGGGAGCCGGATTTCCAGGTGTGCGTCAACCTGGTTGGCGGGCGTCAGGTGGACCTGATGCTCTCCATGAGCCACATCCCCACCCGAATCGCAGCAAGTGGATTTTCCGCCACTGAACGCGTCTGTCCAAGCCGCGGCGGTTGGCCGAGCCAGGCTCTCTCGGCCTATCTCCAACCGATCGGGGTGCCCCTGGCCGCCGACCGCTTCCGCCTGGTCCTGCCCCAACCATCCCTGGCGGCCGCCAGCGCCTCCCTGCCCAAGGGAGAGGGACCCATGCTGCTTCTGGTACCCGCGGCAGTGCCCGGCGATTGGCCCGAGGAGCGCTGGCTTGGCCTGCCGGCCACCATCGGCGAAAGGATTCCCGGCCTGCGCCACCGGCTGCTGCCACCAGCCAAGCCAACGGCTGCGCTCGAACGGGCCGCCCTGGTGGGATCCAGTGATGTGGTGCTCACCAGCGACCCGCTCACCGAGGAGCTGGCCCTCTACTGCGGGGTGCCCCTGGTGGCCCTCGGGCGCAGCGCTGACACCCTGCCGCAACGGGAGGGTGTGCGGGGGTTGGCGACTCCCTCTGGCCTGGCCACCCTCACGGACGCGGAGGTGCTGAACGCCCTTGGCCTGGACTGACCCGCTCGGGCGCTGGAGAAAGAAGCCCCACGGCCGGTCCGCAAGCCAGCGGCGAAAGCCTCCCAGGTCCCGCAACCGGTATCCCTGGCTGCTTCCCCTGCTGGCTCTGGTGGTTGTGGTCAACGCCAGTGCCCTGGGGTATCGGCTCACCGAGGGCTGGGACTGGGGAGATTGCTATTGGATGGTGGCGATCACCATCCCCACCATTGGCTACGGCGAGGTGGAGCCGCTCAGCACCGCCGGGCGGGTGGTGACGGTGTTCTCCATCATCGGCGGGCTTGTGGTGGTGCAGCTGACCATTCAGAGCCTGCTGGGGTTGTCGGAATCGGGCTACTTTCGACGCCTGCACCAGCGCCGCCTGCTTCGCTGGCTGAAACAGATGAACCACCACGTCATTCTTTGCGGCTATGGCCGCATCGGCCGGGAAATCGCGGCCCAGCTGAGCCGGGAAGGCACCCCGCTGCTGGTGGTGGAGATGAATCCGGAGCGACGAGATGCGGCGGAAGCCAAGGGACTGCCCGTTCTGCTGGCCGACGCCACCCTGGATGAGACCCTGCTCGAGGCGGGCATCCATCGCTGCCGCAGCCTGGTGGCCGCCCTTCCCAATGATGCCGCCAATGTCTATGTGGTGCTCAGCGCCCGCGCCATCGCCCCCCGCTGTCGGCTGATCGCCCGCTCCGACAGCGAGGAAGCGGAGCGCAAGTTGCGGCAGGCCGGCGCCAATCAGGTGGTCAGCCCCTATGTGGCCGGTGGGCGCACCATGGCAGCCACCGCCACCCGCCCCCTGGCGGTTGACTTCATGGACCTGCTGGCGGGTTCAGACTGCGAGGTGGAGGAATTTCAGCTCAGCGATGATCCCGGCCAGCTGGGCAGCCTCAACGGCCGCACCCTCGCTGAACTCGACCTGCGGGGTCGCTCCGGCGCTCTCGTGTTGGCCATTCGCATGCCAGCACCCGCTGTGGTCAACCCCTACGCCTTTCGCGGCAGCAGCTACGGGAACAGCCCCACCCTGGTCGCCAACCCGGGCGGCGAGATGAAGCTGGCCCCCGGTCAGCTGATGGTGGTGCTCGGCAGCAAGCAGCAACTCACCCGGTTTCAAGACCTGTTGGGCAATGCGGTGGTTAGCGTCGAGCAGATGCCGGGCTGACCCCAAGCGACGCGGACATACGATCGCCGCCGCAGACCTCCGCCACCCCCATGACCAGCAGCGCGCAGCCGGCCAGCGGCCATCCAGCCGCCTCCCTGGAGGGACAGGTGGCCCTGGTGACAGGCGCCAGTCGGGGCATCGGCCGGGCCATTGCCGAGGAGCTCGCCGCCGTGGGGGCGGAAGTGGTGGTGAACTACGCCCGCTCGGAGGCGGCGGCGGCTGAGGTGGTGCGGTCGATTGAGGAGGCCGGCGGCCAGGCCTGGGCCCATCGGGCCGACGTGGCGGAGGAAGGGGAGGTGGAGGCCATGGTGCGGGAGATCGTCGGCCGGCGGGGGCGGATCGATGTGCTGGTGAACAACGCCGGCATCACCCGGGACGGCCTGTTGATGCGCATGAAGACGGCGGACTGGCAGAGCGTGTTGGGGTTGAATCTCAGCGGCTGTTTCTTCACCACCCGGGCCGTCAGCAAGCTGATGCTCAAAGCGCGCAGCGGCCGCATCATCAACATCACCTCCGTGGTGGCCCTGATGGGGAATGCCGGCCAGGCCAACTACAGCGCCGCCAAAGCCGGGTTGATCGGCCTCACCCGCAGCAATGCCGCTGAATTCGCCAGCCGTGGCGTCACCGTCAACGCAGTGGCTCCTGGATTCATCGCGAGTGAAATGACCGCCACGCTGGAGGCTGAACCCATCCTCAAAGCCATCCCGCTGGGGCGCATGGGCACCGCGCAAGAGGTGGCCGGGCTGGTGCGGTTCCTGGCGGCCGACCCTGCGGCGGCCTACATCACCGGGCAGGTGCTGCAGGTGGATGGAGGACTGGTGATGCGTTGAGCTGCCGGTTTCAGGGGAAAGGCTGAGCGGGGGCCTCCTCCACGGCATCGGGGGGGGGTGGGGGAGCCAAGGGCTTGCCAAGCGTTTCCCGCAGACGGCGGATTTGTTGCAACAACCGCAAACGGCGACTGCGGGCCGTGATCGTCAAAAAGAGACGGATCGGCACATAGACCAGGGCCATCAGCAGCCCGAGGGAGGCGATCAATAGAAACACCATCCCATCGGCTCCGCCGGGGGGGGAGAGGGCACGATCGGCGGCACCCTCCAACGTGTTCTGGAGGAACTCCTCCATAGGTTCGCCCATGGCTGGCACTGACTTGACCCTACCGGTCACGGGCGCGGTTCGAGTTGCGGGGCGGGGTTCGGTTGAGGATCTGGAGATGGAGGATGGCGGGGTCCGTCCTGCCATGTGGGAGCCTGGAGAACAAGCCAGTTGTCCACTGCCTCCCACCCATGGCCAAGCTGATCCAATTTGCCGACGCCTCCAGAGACTCCCTGGAACGGGGTGTCAACGCACTGGCGGAGGCCGTGAGGGTCACCATCGGCCCGAAAGGCCGCAATGTGGTGCTGGAAAAGAAATTTGGCGCACCCGACATCGTCAACGATGGCGTCACGATCGCCAAGGAGATCGAGCTTGCCGATCCCTTTGAAAATCTGGGCGCCAAACTGATGCAGCAGGTGGCCTCCAAAACAAAAGACACGGCCGGAGATGGCACCACCACCGCCACGGTGCTCGCCCAGGCCATGGTGCGGGAGGGGTTGCGCAATGTCGCCGCGGGTTGCAACCCCGTCGAGCTCCGTCGTGGCATGGAGCATGCGGTCGCCCTTGCCGTTGAGGGCATTGCGCGCCGCAGCACCCCTGTGGAAGGGGATGGCATTCGCCAAGTGGCAACGGTGAGCGCGGGCAACGACGAGGAGGTGGGTCGGATGATCGCGGCGGCTATGGACAAGGTG
Organism: Cyanobacteriota bacterium; assembly: GCA_046340795.1. Classification (GTDB taxonomy): domain Bacteria; phylum Cyanobacteriota; class Cyanobacteriia; order PCC-6307; family Cyanobiaceae; genus Cyanobium. The sequence goes on from JBKDSV010000090.1 coordinate 47,178, forward strand.
AGCACGGATGGTGTGATCACCGTGGAGGAATCCAAATCCTTGACCACCGAAGTCGAGGTCACCGAAGGGATGGCCTTTGATCGCGGCTACAGCTCCCCCTATTTCATTACGGATCAAGAACGGCGGGAATGCGTGTATGACCGGCCCTTCCTCTTGCTCACGGATCGCAAAATCAGTAGCGTTCAGGATCTTGTGCCTGTTTTGGAAGCCGTCTCCCGCAGCGGCAGGCCCCTGGTGATCATTGCGGAAGAGGTGGAGGGAGAAGCGCTGGCCACCCTGGTGGTCAACAAGACCCGGGGGGTGCTGCAGGCAGCGGCCGTGCGGGCTCCGGGCTTTGGTGATCGCCGCAAAGCCATGCTGGAAGACATCGCGGTGCTCACGGGCGCCACAGTCATCAGCGAAGACCGCGCCATGAGCCTGGCCAAGGCCAGTCTGAATGATCTGGGTCAGGCCGAGCGAATCAGCATCAGCAAAGATCAGACCACGATCCTCGCCCGAGAGGATTGCCGCCCAGCCATTGCTCAGAGAATCAGTGCCATCAAGCGGGAACTGGAGGGCACAGACTCCAGCTATGACCGGGAAAAATTGACAGAACGCATCGCCAAGCTGGCGGGTGGCGTGGCGGTGATCAAGGTGGGTGCACCCACGGAAACCGAGCTCCGCAATCGCAAGCTGCGCATCGAAGATGCTCTCAATGCCACCAGAGCTGCGGTGGAGGAAGGGATCATTCCAGGCGGTGGCACGGTGCTTCTCGACCTGGCCGATGATCTGGAGTCGCTGCTCACCTCTCTTCAAGGAGACCAGATCACCGGCGTGCGCCTGATCCAAAATGCCTTGAAAGAGCCTGTGCGGCAAATCGCCAGCAACGCGGGTGCCAATGGTGATGTGGTGGTGGCGGAAATCCGCCGGCAAGGCAAGGGCTTCAATGCCCTCACGGGCACCTATGAAGATTTGCTGAGCGTGGGGATTCTGGATCCCGCGAAAGTGGTGCGTCTGGCTTTGCAGGACGCGGCCTCCATCGCTTCCCTCATTCTCACCACCGAAGCGATCATTGCTGACCGCCCAGCACCTCCGAGTCCTCCAGCCGGCGGGGACGGCATGGGTGGAATGGGAGGCATGGGTGGAATGGGAGGTATGGGTGGAATGGGGATGCCCGGGATGGGGATGATGTAGGCGTTTCCCGGCCCCACTGCTCCCGCCGCTAAAACAGGCCTCCCACCAATCTGGCGTGCAGTCGACAGACGGTGAGGGCCTGTGCGGGCGGTTTGCTGCCGCACAACTTGCCCAATTCACGATTGAGGGCTTCCAACTGCGCCAGATGGCCTGGACTCAGGGGCAGGGAGGCCGCGGCGAGCAAGGCCACACTCAAAACAGCCCCGGAACTGAAGCGGATCGCTGGGGATTGATCTTCACGAAACAAGAGATGTGCCAAGGGCATGGCTCTAGACGTCCTCCAAGGTCACTCCCCCCATGGTGCGTCAGTACAGGACCCACGTGACGCAGCCTACAGAAAGATTTGAGATCCCTTTTGCATCCCCGCCACATAACGGGCCACCTGCAAGTCCACACCGGTGATGGCGGTACCCACCACCACGAAATCGGCGCCTCGGCGCAGAGCCTCCCGGGCTTGATCCGGAGAGCTGATGCCTCCCTCACAGACCACGGGAACAGAGGAGGGAAGGGCGTCACGCAGGAGCGTCAACAAGGACCAAGCCGGAGGTCTGCCACCACTGGTGGCCTCGGTGTAGCCGTAGAGCGTCGTCCCCACCCAGGCACAGCCCAACGCTGCCGCCCGCCGGCCGGACTCCAACGTATCCACATCAGCCATCAACGGCACCGCGAGCTCCTCGCGGGCGCGACGCACCAGCCCATCCAGGCTCTGCCCCTCTGGTCTTGGCCGCTCCGTGCCATCCAGGGCCACCACATCCGCCCCAGCCCCCCACACGGCCGTGATCTCTTGCCATCGCGGTGTGATGTATACGGCACTGTCCGGCCAGGTGCGTTTCCACAGCCCCACGATCAACGCCTTTGGACAGCGGCGACGCACCGCGGCAATGTGCTCCGGACTTTCCAGTCGCACACCAGCTGCGCCATTGGCCAGGCAGGCCTCCGCCATCGCGGCGATCGCAAGCGGATGGCGCAACGGCGATCCCTCCGGGGCCTGGACGGAGACAATCAACGCGCCCTTCAAGGCGGACCAATCAGGTGAAACCATGGCGTGCTACGGGCGTGGACGCGAGCGGAAGGCACCGGGAAGCCAGGCTCTCCACGACTCCAGGGCTTTGGAGATCGGGGCCGGCTGGTCCCGTGACCCGTCGCTCCGACGGCGCCGCCGATGCTCAAGAGGCTCCCGGTCGCTCGGAGCATCCACCTGAAACGTGGGCACAGGGGCGGCGGCATGCACGGGGAGGTCGTCCCAAAAAGTCTCCTGGTTGCCCGGCACGTCCAATCCGGGAGGGGGTGGGTCACTGCTCTGGGGTGTTGGGGCGCCGCTCTGCGGATCGGCGAGCTCAAGCGGAATCAAGGGGTCTGTGACGTTGCTGGTGGCAAGGCTGGGCGGCTCCGGGGGAGAAGGTTCCGTGGCTGAAGGAGTCGTCGCCTGCCGATCCAGCGTGGGTAGGGGCGGGAAGGCAATTTCCAGGGGAGCGAAGGCTTGGTCCAAAGCCGCGGAGGCAACAGTGGAAACGGGGACTCCGCCATAGGCGGCGTCTGAGGCCTGCGCAGGAGCAGATGGAGCGTGGCTGGCGGCGGCGGTGTGAACGAAGGCTGGGAACTCAGCGAGGGGCGCGAGAACATCCGCTGCCACGTCGTCAAGAGGAGCTGGCCAGGCGGTAGACCCCTCAGGGGGAGAAAGTGAGTCGCGAGCGCTGTGAGCATCGCCCACCTCGTCAGCCAGCGCTCCCTCATGGGCTGGTGGGTCATCTGCGACCTCCTCCGGCCTGGCACCCTCATCGGCGCAGGTGTCGTCAGCCGCTTGGTCGAGCACAACGCCTGCATCGGCTGGGGGGCCCTTGGTTTCCAGAGGGGCAATGTTTGCCGGGGCCGCCGGTGCCGTCCGTTCCGCTCCGGGCTCGGCTGGAGAGGTTGCTTCCAGGGGACGGTCGGGTTGCGGGGAGTCTGGCGGGTGAGACTCCAGGGGGGGTGTCCCCATCGCCTGGCCTTGATCGCCGGGGAGCCTCAGCCGCCCCAGCGGGGCGGAGGCGGCGGGAGGAGGGCCGCTGTGCAGGGGATCGGAAGCCACGGGGGGCGGAGCGATACCGGCAGACTCCTGCTTGAGCAAGAGAAACAGCCAGGTGCGCACTTGGCCATCCTCGCCAGTGGCCCCATCCGCATGCTTCAGCAGCGTTTCCAGGGTTTCCATCCCGTAGCGGTGCACACAGCGCTGGGCAAGCGCAACGGCCTTTGGGGCGTCACGTTGCCGCAACGCCTCCAGAAGCAAGGATTGCCATTCCTGCGGTGTTGGCTGACGGAGAAAGCGAGACACGACGGATCAGGGGAAAGAAATGGAGATCACTGCAATTTGCGGTCCAGAAGCGGGCGCACGGCCAGAAAGAGGCCGCAGGCGAGAGCAAAGAGAATCCACAGACATGCCGAACCAGTCAGGGAACCGTAAGGAGCCTGCAAGACCACGGCAGAGAGAGGACCCCCTTGTCCGTTATACAACGCACGAATTGGTTCAATCGCAAAGGTTAAGGGATTCACGGCTGCCAGCCAAGCCAGCCAAGACGGCATGAAGGAGAGGGGAGCGAGAGCAGTGCTGGCAAAAAGCAGGGGCAAGTTGACAATAAAAATCACCGCGATCATCTCAATGTGGCCAGGCAGGGCGAAAGCCAAACCTAAACTGAGCGCCGTCACAGCAAAAACAAGCAAGGCAAGAGTGAGTAGCACCACCAGCAAACCCAGCAGGCCAGGCCAGCCATAACCCATCAATGCCGCCACGATAATGATGGCCAAGCTTTGAATCAGGCTGAGGCTAGAAATATAAAGAACAGAAGCAAAAATGATTGAGCTACGTGAACGAAGCGGTGCGACAAGCAAACGGTTAAGAAACCCAAATTCCCGATCAAACATCACTGGCAATCCAGCATTTAAAGCGGCGCTGAATGCTGTAAACACAATCACACCCGCTCCAAAGAAGCGGCCATAGCTTTCACCTCCAGGCAAAAAACCTGTGGGCGCCTTGGCAAACAGGGCACCGAACAGGAGAAGCCAGATCAAAGGTTGGAGCAACCCTGCAATGAGGGTGGAGGGTCGCCGCAGCAACTGAATGAAAAGTCGCCGGGTCAGGGCCAGGGTTTCCTGGATGATCTCTGCCAGGGCCGAAGCGGATGCGTCGTTCTCAGGCAGGCTGTTCAGGCTTGATGAAGCACTGGTCATGGTGGGCAAAGAAGAATAATGGTATCTGTTTAGAGGGTTGAAAACAGGTTTTTAACGCATCTGCTGCTTGCGCTCGAGCTTGGGATCCCTTTGGCCGATCAGGGCAAGTTCAGCATCCATCAGTGTGCGTCCAGTCGCCTGCAGATAGACATCATCCAGGCTGGGACGGCTGAGGGAAAGGGCAAAGACAGGAAGTGAAGCGGCAGCCAGGTGCTCACGGATCAGCGCAACAACAGCGTCATTCTCCACAACCAGATTGAGCGAATATCCCTGGGCTTGATTCACCACCACTTGTCGCACACCTTGGCAATCCTGGAGAAGGACGCGCACCTGATCTGCCTCCTCCTGATTGCTGAACTCCCTCACCCGCAGGGTGACACGATCTCCCCCCAAGGACTGCTTCAATCCTTGGGGGGACCCTTCAGCGATCACCCGGCCAGCCTCCAGAATGGCCAGCCGGTCCGCCAGGGCATCCACTTCCTCCAGGTAATGACTGCTGAGCAGGATGGTGACACCAGAATCCCGCAAGATCCGCAACACCTGCCAGATCGCATTGCGGCTTTCAATGTCAAGGCCCACCGTCGGCTCATCCAAGACCAGAACCGACGGACGATGCAACAAGCCTGCCGCCAGGTCGAGCCTGCGCCGCATTCCGCCGGAATAGGTGCCACATCGTCGATCGATCCACTCTTGCATGGACAGGAGGGCGATCAACTCGCCAAGCCGCTGTTCGATCTCCGCAGAGCGGAGGTGGTAAAGATTGGCCTGCAAAGCGAGGAGTTCTCGTCCTGTGAGGATTTTGTCGATGGCGACCTCTTGTGCCACGTAACCGAGAAGACGGCGGGCTGAGCGGGGTTCGGCCAGAACATCGCAGCCAGCGACCCGCACCTCACCCGAATCTGGAGCCAGGAGCGTGCAAAGAATGCGGAGAGCTGTGGTCTTGCCAGCGCCGTTGGGGCCCAACAAGCCGTAGAGACAACCACGGGGGACCTCAAGCGACAAGTCGTTGAGCGCCTGAACGGGCTGGGTTTTGCGGCCCCCTGCGAAGCACTTCCTGAGATGGTGGAGCTCAATCAAGCCGAGCTTCTCCAAGGCGTCATAGAAGGCAGCAATCTAGGCAGCGACGGGAACAGGCAGATGGAGGAGAACCGTCATGCCGGCCCAGTGGACCATGGAGGCTTGCGGGGTGCGAGAGAGCAGCAAGAGCAAACAGATGCCAAAGAGATAGAAAATCGACCAGCGGAATAAGTTGCGGGCGCGGCAGGCATCTTCCGGCTGCTGACAGAGCTGATGGGAGAGCTGAAGCAAGCGGCCATTGAACGGCAAGACCAGCAGACCGTAAAGCCAACCACCAGTGGGCAGGGCGAGGATCCCGACCAAGCTCAACAATGCGGTGACAACGCTGTAGCGGCCAATGGCCCTGGCCGTCGTCACAACGCCGCTCACCACAGGCAGCATCGGAATTCCAGCCAAGCGGTAATCCTCCCGCAACAGCAGCGAAAGAGCCCAGAAATGGGCAGGCGTCCAGACGAGCACAAGCGTGAACAACCACCAACAGGGCCAAGCCATGGAGCCTGCGGCTGCGGCTCCCACCAAGGGAGGAATCGCACCGGCAACACCGCCGATGACGATGTTCAGGGAGGTTCGAGGCTTGAGAAAAGCGGTGTAGAGCAACACGTAGCTGCACAATCCGAGCAAGGCCAGGGAGGCCGCCAGGGGGTTGACACCTCTGACCAAAACCAGCACCGAGCCGAGGGTAAGGGCCACAGCCAGGGCGAAAGCCTGCTGGACAGCCAAGCGGCCGGAGGGGATGGCGCGCTGGCTGGTGCGCTTCATGCGACGGTCCAGCTCCTCCTCCCACAGACAATTCAAGACGCCAGCGCCGGCGGCGGCCATGGCGCCGCCCAGCAGGGTGCAAACCAGGCGCCAGCCATCCAAGGGCCATCCCGCCGAAAGGGCCATCCCGCCGAGGGTAGTGGCCAGAAGCAGAGGAATCAGGCGGGGCTTGGCCACCTCAAGCCAGGCCGGAAGACGAACGGAGCGGGGGATGGAACTGCTAGCCACAACTCACCTCGAAAAACGGCACGGATGATCTGCGGATTCCAGCGGCTAGACTGCGTCCACAAAGGGAGCCCAGAAGGGCCACAAGCAAAGCGGCCACAAGTTGGTGGGCAATTGTGAGCGCGGGCATGCGCAACTGCGCGTGAAGGGTAAGAACGCCCAGGGCCACTTGCACGCTCACCAGAGCAGCCGCGGCGAAGGCCATGGCCCGAAATAGGCGGTCCGCCAGGGGAGAAAAAAAGCTGATGGTGGCCAGAGCCACCACCGAGAGGCCAGCGGGTACCGCCAGTTGACGATGCCAAAAGATCCACTCGCATTGACGTCCCGCACTGAAACAGTGGTCTACAGCCCATTGGCTGGCCATGGCCCCGCCGAGAACGCACTGGCTCAGAACCAGCAGCGTGGGAAGCAGCGGCAGGAGGACCCACCAAACCGGGCGGGGAGTCCGGGGTGTGCTCGCCACCAGGCTCTGATCCAAGCCGCTGATCAAGACCACCAGCAGCAGGGCCGTGGCGAGATGGGCTGTGACCATGGGAGCGGCAAGAAGGCGGGTGACGGTGAGGGCTCCGAGTGCTCCCTGCACCGCCACCAGGCCGACAGCCACCAGCGTCAGCCAAGGCCACCAACGGGGCAGCTGCTGGCGACGCCAAAGGCTGACCAGCAACAAGGCCAACAAAGCCAGTCCGACCAGGAAAGCATCCAGCCGATGGAACCATTCCAGGAAAACCTGCGCGTTCATCTGCCGCCCTGGCAGCAGGACGCCGTAGCAGAGCGGCCAATCAGGACAGGCGAGTCCGGCCTCCATGACCCGGGTGGCCCCACCGATCCCGACGAGGGCCACCAAGGCGACCACCAGGTGGGAGGTGAGCAGCTTAAGTGAGGACGCAAGCGTCAAAGCCGCTTTTTCGACAGCCGAGCCATGGTAACGAGATTTTTCAGATCAGGGATTGAAAACATGCGCGCTTGATTTGTAAAATTTGGCGGCAACTGCTGTGCCTGCTACAAAAGGTCCACAGTTGGGACGCCAGGTTTCATACCCTTGTTTGATCCAGCTTGGCAGATCAACCCAGGCTGACTGCCCTGCAACGGAACCCCTCTCCCTGAACGCTCAGGTCATGCCGATTCCTCCCTCCCTGATCACCTTCCTGGTGGGCATGGCGCTCGTCCTGGCTGGCCTCTGGCTGGGCCAGAACGTTTCCCTGCTGCCACTCGACGCCAGCCTTAACGCTCCGGTTTACGACGAACTTTTTAAGGTTCTCTTCAGCATCGGCAGCATTCTTTTCATCGGCATTTTGGGTTTACTGATCTTTAGCTTGGTGCGTTTTCGCAGGCGCCCAGGCGACGACAGCGACGGTGCGCCGATTGAAGGAAATTTGCCTCTTGAAATTGTCTGGACAGCGATTCCCGCTGTTGTTGTGCTGTTCATCGGAATCTATAGCTACGACATTTACGACCGCATGGGTGGCATGACCCCCCTGAATGATCACAGTGCCATGGCCCACATGGCAGCTTCCAGTCCCTCATCGGCGGCCATGCAGACGGCCAGTCTTGCCAGCTCACAAGGCCCAAAAGTGTGGGGAGGAATCGGTCTAAAATCTGATAAAAACGTCCTAGCAATCGATCTAACTGCTTTGCAGTTCGCCTTCATCTTTCATTATCCTGAAGCCAATATCACTAGCGGAGAACTGCATATCCCCGCCAATCAGTCTGTTGAGCTCAGGATGCACGCTAATGACGTTATTCATGCATTTTGGGTTCCTCAATTTCGTCTCAAGCAGGATGTAATTCCTGGCCAGGAGACCATTCTGACGTTCACGGCTACTCGACCGGGATCCTATCCGATTGTTTGCGCCGAGCTCTGTGGCCCTTATCACGGAGGCATGCGTTCCACGGTCGTTGTGCATGAGCCTGATGCCTTCGACGCCTGGATCCTCAAAAACAGTCCAGCCACACCCCAACCCACATCCATTGCCCAACTTGATTCACACCCTGTTGCTTGATCCATGACCATTGCCTCACCCCAGGACCTCAACCTCTCTCAACCTCCGGCGACAAACGTTCAGCCACAAGGCTGGCTTCGCTATTTCAGCTTTAGTCTCGATCACAAGGTCATTGGCATTCAGTACATTGTTACTAGCTTTATTTTTTATTTAGTTGGTGGCCTTCTCGCCGGTGTCATTCGTACCGAGCTTGTGAGCCCGATGTCTGATTTTGTCAGCCGGGAAACCTATAATGAAGTTTTAACGCTTCACGGAACAATCATGATCTTTCTTTGGATTGTTCCAGTCGTTAACGGTGGATTTGGCAACTATCTCATCCCCTTTTACGTGGGGGCGCGAGACATGGCTTTTCCCCGGCTCAATGCCGTTGCCTTCTGGATGATCCCGCCAGCGGGTCTGTTGCTGATTGCAAGCCACTTCATCACTGGATCCGCCCAATCTGGCTGGACAGCCTATCCACCTCTCAGTCTCACCACTCCCGCCATGGCACAGGTGGTGTGGATCATCAGTGTGCTCCTCCTCGGCGGCAGCTCCATTTTTGGTGCGATCAATTTCATCGCCACGGTGCTGAAGCTGCGTAGACCGGGACTGAAATTGATGCAATTGCCCATGTATTGCTGGGCCATGTTGGGCACAAGCATCCTCGCCGTTTTATCAACGCCTGTGCTTGCTGGCACCCTTTTGCTGCTGAGCTTTGACATCGTTGCACACACCGGTTTCTTCAACCCGACCTTGGGAGGGAATGTGGTGGTCTATCAGCATCTCTTCTGGTTTTACTCCCATCCAGCTGTTTATATCATGGTCTTGCCAGCCTTTGGTCTTGTCAGCGAAATCCTTCCCATTCATGCAAGAAAACCTCTCTTTGGTTATAGCACCATGGTGTATTCCATCATGGCGATTGTTTTTCTTGGCTTGATTGTCTGGGCCCACCACATGTTCACCAGTGGTACCCCACCTTGGATGCGTTTGTTTTTTACCATCGCCACTGCCTTCATCGCTGTACCGACAGGGATCAAGTTTTTTAACTGGCTGGCGACGCTGTGGGGAGGAAAGATTGCTCTTAACAGTGCCATGTTGTTCTCTTGTGCATTTATTGTCAATTTCGTTTTCGGTGGCATCACTGGCGTGGCGCTTGCCCAGGTGCCCTTTGACATCCATGTGCACGACACCTATTTTGTTGTCGGCCATTTTCATTACATCGTTTATGGCGGCACCGTCTTCGTGATCTTCAGCGCCATCTACCACTGGTATCCCAAATTCACAGGCAGGATGCTGGACGAAACTCTCGGAAAGATTCACTTTGCATTAACCTTTATCGGTTTCAATCTTTGTTTTGCCCCACAGCACTGGTTAGGCCTTAATGGCATGCCGCGTCGGGTTGCGGAATACGATCCCATGTTCACCACGCTCAATCAGCTCAGCAGCGTGGGTGCCTTGCTCATGGCCATCAGCACCCTGCCTTTTCTGATCAATGTGGTTCGCAGTTTCTGGCAGGGAAAACCCGCTGGCGACAATCCATGGAATGCCCTCACCCCAGAATGGCTGACCAGTTCTCCCCCACCAGTGGAAAATTGGAAGGGAGAAGCGCCTCTTGTGAGCCACCCCTATGGCTATGGCCAGACCCCGTCCCTGCTGCCTGTCGATCGGGCAACCGGTAAAGATCTCTGGCCTGGCAACTGAATCCACTCCGCTTCATTCCCCGAAAACCAGCGCAATGCTGTTGGCTGGTCAACCTGTTCACCCTTTCGTCCCCCGCACAACCTCCCTCCGATGGACACCCTGGCGACCAGCCTGACCAGCAATTCCAAGACCCTCCACCCCACTGACGCGGCAGACCACAGTTCCAGCGAAGGTCATGCAGATGCCCGCCTGTTCGGTCTTGCCACCTTTCTTGTGGCAGATGGCATGACCTTTGCCGGCTTCTTTGCCGCCTATCTGACCTTCCGGGCAGTCAATCCCCTACCGACTGGCTCCAACTACGAGCTCGAACTGGTCCTCCCCAGCATCAACACCGCCCTACTGATCCTCAGCAGCTTCACCTTCCATCGCGCCGGACGCGCTCTCCTGACGGCACGCCCCTCCGCCTGTCGGCTCTGGCTGCTGATTTCGGCCGCCCTGGGGGCGGCCTTCCTCGCAGGGCAAATGGTGGAATATTTCCATCTGCCCTTCGGCCTCACGGACAATCTCTTCGCCAGCACCTTCTACGCTCTCACAGGCTTCCACGGTCTTCACGTCACGCTTGGGGTGATTTGCATTCTTGTGGTGCTGTTTCAGGTTGGGCCAACGGGCAGGGTTTCTCCCGCCACACCCTTCGGTCTGGAGGCCGCGGAACTGTATTGGCACTTTGTCGATGGCATCTGGGTGGTGCTTTACGCACTGCTCTATCTGTTGTGAGCTGAACTGATGCGATGACATTGGAGGATTTCCTTGCGGAATGCACCCCGTAGCGGCAAAATCAGAACAGAATCGCTTCCTCAGGCGGATGGCTGCCAACCAGGGTTCAGCCCAAACCACAGCCCGACAAGACGTTCCGAATTCGGCTTCCGAGCTGAATGGACAGCCAGCCTCTCTCCCGCTTGAGGGGAAAGAGTTGCTGGACAGGGCCCGTTCCCTGAGCAATCGGCCCGAGGACCAGATCGCCCGAGCCTGCGGCTATGTCGGTCCCAGTGGAAGGGTGCTCAAGAAGAGCTTTTATCGCGCTCTCGTGGTCGCCAAGGGCTACACACTCCCTTCCAGCAGCATGGTCGGTGGCTTGAGCCGCGGTCGCCATGCCGACTTCAAAACACGGGTGCACGGCAATGGCAATCTCTTGATCGGTCAGGCCTACACCCGGCGCATGGGACTCGAACCAGGGCAGGAATTTCGGATTGAGATCCACCGCGAAACCGGTTCGATCTGGCTGTTGCCCTTGGAAGCGGAAAAAAAGTAGGGCAAACCAGCCGGATCCCGAGAGCGCCGTCAACCTTCCGCGAGATAGCGCTCCAACTGCGGCGGACGACAGCAATCCCAGCTCTGATTCAAACTCACGGCCTTCGCTCCAGCCACCTGCTGCGCGGCGGTCTTGAGTCCTGAGCTGCCTGGGCTCTCAACGTGGGACCTGAATCACAAGCGAGAGACGTCCGCCTCCATCCGGGCACTTTGACGCAGTCCCTCCCCAGGCCTGATGCAGCCCTTCCCCACGCCACCTCCTGCCTCCAAGCGATTGAACCGGGGAGGGCCGCTAAAAAGCCCGGCTGTGCAGACCTTGCTGAGCCCCGGAGTGATTTCGCCTCAGCCGAGAGCTCGTCGCTTCACCAACCATGCTCCGCCAGCCAGTGGCTGCTGATCGGCGGCGGGGACGGGGCCACGCTTCCCGCCCTGGGATCGGCCAGCAGTCGCTCCAGGTAGCGGGCCACCAGATCGGCCTCCAGATTGACCACATCTCCCACCCGCCGCTCCCGCAGGGTGGTGTGACGCCAGGTGTGGGGGATCACGGCCAGCCAAAACTCCGCTCCGCCCTCCTGCCAGCCGGCCACCGTGAGGCTGATGCCATCGATGGCGATGCTGGCTTTCTCACACACATACCGACCAAAACTTGGGTCCTGCCAAGCCACGCTCAAGCGCCAGGAGGAGGCCAGCGGTTCGATGCCCTTCACGGTGCCCGTTCCATCCACATGACCGCTCACAAGATGGCCGCCTAAACGGTCAGAAAGCCTCAGGGCGGGTTCGAGGTTGACCAGGGCGTGCTCCCGGGCCCGCCGTCCCAGGGTGGTGCGAGAGAGGGTTTCTTCGCTCACATCCGCCCGAAACCCTCGCCCGGCCGCATCCTGCTCCGCCACCGTGAGACAGACGCCATCGACGGCGATGCTGTCGCCCGGAGCCAGCGGTCCCAACCCCTCCAAATCCCCGTGGACCCACACCCCGTGGGAACAGACTTCGAGCTGGCCCAAGGCCTGAACCAATCCGGTGAACATTCCTGGCAGGGGCGGGGCGGCTGGCTCGTCATAATCAAACAACGGCCAGGCGCTTTGCGGAGCGGCCACCCGAAGGAGCGGACACACCATGGTGGAAATGCATGTCGCCGGCATTGCCCTCGATGCCGCCAGCCGAAGCCCGATCGTGCTCCTGCGCGATCCCTCGGGCCGCAGACAGGTTCCCATTTGGATCGATCAGGCCCAGGCCCAGAACATCCTGACCGGGATCAATCGGGAGCGTCCGCCGCGGCCCCTCAGCCATGACCTGATGGCCCAGATCCTCAGCCTTGCCGGCCTGCGGCTGGAACGGGTGATCGTCCATGCGATTGAGGACAACACCTTCAGGGCCGTGCTCAAACTGATCCACGCCAGCGGGGAGAGCACGGATCTCGATGCCCGGCCCAGCGATGCGATCGCCCTGGCCCTCCGCACCGGCAGTGGCATCTGGATGCTCGAAGAGGTGGTGGCCGATGCCTCGATCCCGGTGGATGCGGAAGCGGATGCGGAAGATCAGGAGGATTTCCGCCGCTTTCTCGACCGCACCAGTCCGGCGGAACTGATTCGCCATCTCCATAAAGCGGCTCCGGAAGGAACCCTCAGCGCCCCCGAGACACCTGCGGCGGAAGGGGAAGGCCGGTCCTCGGAGGACTCCCCCGGAGACCCCCCTGGCGCGCCTGATGATGCGGACTCCACCCCCTGAACCCGGCGGAGGGACCTCTTCCTCCGCCAGCCGGCGGCCCTTTGGCGCCGGCCCGCCGGTCTCCCTGTTCACCCTCGGCACCATGCGAGCCCTGGAGAGTCCGGAGGCCATGGAGGCGGTCTTGCGGCGGGCCGTGGCCGCTGGCATCAATCACATCGAAACAGCCCCCGCCTACGGCCCGGCGGAGCGCCATCTCGGCAGCGCCCTCGCCTCCCTGGGCCGGGATCAGCCGCAGGCCCGGGGCGATTTGGTCCTCACCAGCAAAATCCTGCCCATCTCCAACGCTGACGAGGCCTGGAGCCAGTTGCGCGGCAGTCTCCAGCGCCTGGGCCTCAAGAAACTGGACAACCTGGCCATACATGGCCTGAACAGCGAAGACCATCTGCAATGGGCCCTGCAGGGGGCGGGAGCCGAGCTTCGCGAGCGTGCCCTTGGCGAGGGCGTGGTGGGGCAGCTGGGGTTCAGCAGCCATGGCTCCAACAGCCTGATCGCCCGAGCCCTGGAGAGTGGACACTTCCAGTTCTGCAGTCTTCACCTGCACCTCTTCGACCCCTCTCGGCTGCCCCTTGCCACCCGGGCCCTGGAGGCGGGCCTGGGGGTGATGGCCATCTCTCCGGCAGACAAGGGGGGACGTCTTCAGGATCCACCTCCGCTGCTTCGGGCGGACTGCGCACCCTGGGAGCCGCTGCAGCTGGCCTATCGCTTTCTGTTGGCCCGGGGCATCAGCACCCTGACAGTCGGCGCCGCCCGGCCGGCCGATCTCGATCTGGCGGAGTCGCTCGCCTCTGCCAGCCAGGCCCTGAGCGCTGACGAGGAAGGGGCCTTGCAACGTCTGCAGGCCCGTTGCAAGGAGCGCCTCGGCGCCACCTGGTGCGGCCAATGCCAGGCCTGCCTGCCCTGTCCGCAGGGGGTGCCGATCCCCAGTTTGCTGCGGCTGCGGCAGCTGGCCGTGGGCCACGGCATGGAGGCCTTTGCCCGCGAGCGCTACAACCTGATCGGCCAAGCGGGCCACTGGTGGGAGCCGGTGGATGGGCGGGCCTGCCAGCGCTGTGGCGCCTGTCTTCCTCGCTGCCCCCTGCACCTGCCGATCCCCGACCTGCTGGAGGATGGGCACCGTCGCTTGGCATCAGCTCCCCGGCGACGGCTCTGGGGCTAGGCCCGCGGCTGGCCGGGCGTCGTGCTGTCCCAGAGCTCCTGGAGGAGGCGGCGTTGGGCGGGCTCCAGGGGCGGAAGATCGGCGCAGCGCTCCAACACGGCCTCGGGGGGGAGGAGCAACGCTGACAAGGAAGGAGGGAAGTCTTCCAGGGCTGCGACCAGGGCGGGACGGGGCAGGGGCGGAACCCATCCAGCCGCCAGCACCCGTGGCAAGAGCGGTGGTCGCAGCAGGGCCTCCAACCAGGGCGCGGGGGGGGGCACATCGGTTCCGGCGGGGCGCAACAGCAACGACCAGCTGCCTGGGGCTCCCTCTTCCGGCAGGAGCACGGCCAGGCGCGAGTCACGGCGCAGCAGGGCCACCACCTGTTGTCTTGGCAGCACCGCCGCCTGGGCCGGGCCACTCAGCAGCAGTTGGATCCCATGGCGGTCGTCATGGGCCAGGGCTTGGCGCCGCAGTCGGTACAGCCGCTCTTGATCCTCCCGCATCAGCGCCATCACCACCCGCGGACTGGAGGGAAGCACCACCTTGCCTGCCAGACTCGAATCCAGCAACAGGTCCCAGCCGAGTGCCGCCCGTTGGGCCAGATCGGGCCTGTCGCGCAACACGAGCACCCAGGGATTGAAGCTCCAGGGAAAGGCCACCGGAGGCCGCCCCTCCTGGGCAAAGAGGCGGCTGGCCGGAGCGGCCGACGCCGCCAGACGGCGCAGGAGCGGGTCTTGGTCCAAGGGCGCCCAGGCTTGCGGCGAGAGGGCGCTGGCCCAGCCATCACTGAGCTGGGCCAAGGCGGGACGCCGGCCGATGGGGGCGCCACAGGCCTCTTGCACCTCTGCCGCCCCTTCCAGCCAACGTGGCTGCCAATCCTCCGGCAGCCGCCGCACCCAGCGCTCCGGGAGATCTCCCCGGCGAGCGGCCAACCGGGCTCCTTCACGGGAGCAACCCGTCAGCAGGGCCAGGGATCCAGCCACGCCGATCCCCAACAGCGAACGCCGCGACAGTTGCCCCTCAGCCATCGTCCGACCGTAGACGTTCCCCGAACCCTGCCCGGGGATCGGACAACAGGCGGTCGCAGGCGACGCTGCAGTGACGGGCGAGCGCCCCCGGATCGCGACCACTCCATTCCCACAACAGGGCCAGACCGCCTGCCCCGACGCCTTCCTTGACGTAGCCCCGCTCGTAGCTCGCCAATGCGGGATGGCAGGAGTCTGTGAAGGTCAGCGCACAACGAAAGGCCAGGGGCTCCACCTGCCAATGCCGGCCCAGACGCCGCAACAGGCGCGCCAGATCGCTGCCAGCCTCCTCGGCCACCCAGCGGGTGGTGGCGAGGGCCGTGGCCTGGATCAGTGCGGGCCGCTGCTCCGGCACGGCCAGGGCCAAAGCCAGGGCCAGCACGGCGGCCATCTGGCTGCCCCCGGCCAACATCACCGGCACACCACCCAGGGCGGCTTCCAGAAGAAGGCCGGCCGCCAGGGGCTGCATGGGATCTCCCAAGGCCGACACCACCGCCTGTGGCGTGTCGAGCCCCTCCTCCCCCAGCCGCTGGCGGGCCGAGCGCAGCCCTTGCGCCACCAACGCCTGCTTCAAAGCATGAGCTGGCTGGCGCAGACTGCCGCTCACCAGTCCCCCCGCCTCCACCCCCAGTCCACAGAGCACAGCCAGGGCCGTGCTGGTCCCCCCGGGCACGCATTCGGCAAGCACGAGGGGGGCCTGCGGGGATTGTCGGGCCAGAGTCCGCCCCCAGCGGCGGCCTTGGGCGATCAACGCCTCCACCCGTTGGACCGCCATCGCCCCGCCAGAACTCAGGCAGCGCGCCGCCCCCCCGCCCGCTGGGGAGGGGAGGCGCAAGTGCGGGATCGCCGGCGTCAGGGGACAGCCCAGATCCACGACCAGAGGGGAAAGGGACAGGGCACGCAAGACCACATGGCTGATCAGAGCGGGCGAGACCCCTGCCGGCAGGGGGGGCAGGGCGTGGGGCCGCCTCCCTTCGGGCCCGAGGAGAAGCAATTCAGCGTCAGCGGCGGCCGTGGCCCGCCGTGCCTGCGGCGTCGCGCCCGCCGCGGAAATGCCTGGCACAGCCGCTGTTTCCGTGGCCGCCAAGAGCACCACCACCCGGGTGCTGGCCCATTGTTGCTGCCAACAGGCCTGCCACCGCTCAGCCAGAGCGGGGGCGCCGCACAACAGCCGCCCAGCGCTCAAAGGGGATCCAGGCTCACCAAAGCCTGCAGCAGCGCCGGAGGCTCGCTGATCGGAGACTGGAGGCGCGGGAAGATCCAATAGGCCACGGCGTGCAGACAGAACACCACCAGCAGGTTCTGGAACAAGACCAACGCCAAGGCAACGCCCTGCACCTGGGCAAGATCCAGGCCAGGACCCAGGCCCAGGGCATCGGCGAAGCGATCCAGAAGCTGGGAGGCGGCCGTTGTGATCAACACCCACAGGTTTTCGCCGACGAGAACGGAGAGCACGGCCAAACGCACCAGGAAACCCAGCCCGCCAACCACCGCCCCGACAGACAGGGTGAGCCACCAGCTGAGACGCCGACGCCACCCCCAACCCAGCCACAGGGCGAGAAAGCCATAGGGGAAGAGCACCAGCGGCCCCCGGATCGGCCCCATCAGCGCCACCAGCAGCAGACTGGTCACGGCCACCCCCTCCAGGGCGCAACGCCAGCCGTGGCGCAATTGCAACAGGGCAAGAGGAAGAGGCAGGGCCAAGCGAAACAGGGGACTTCCCACCGGCACGTAATACAGCGCCGCCCACAACAGGGCCGTGGCGGCTGACAGGTAAGCCGTGTCCATGAGTTGACGGGCCTGACGGGGACTGAGCTGCCGCTGAGCGGGAGGCTGGGGCGGAGGGGGAGGGAGTCCCATGGTCAGCGGGGCGGGGGAGCTGGACGGACGGATGGAGCCAGTGTGGAGCCATCCCGCCCTTCGGCAGCCGGGGACGCCGTCGCCCCACCCTGCACCCGCTCGATCGTTTCCACCTCAAACGGGATGCCGGCGGCGCGCAAGGCCCGGGTCACCGCCTCGGCCGGGGCGGAGGGATCGGCCCGGGGCAAGCGCAGGGTGACGCGGTAGGGGAAGGGAAGGCTCGGCGAGGGGCTGAGTGGCGGTTTGGGGGCTGGTGGCGGGGGACTTGGAACTCCCCGGAGGGCTGACGCGCCGGAAGCCGCCACAGGGGAAGGGGGCGCGACCCCGGAGGGCTTCAGCCCCGGGGCTTGGGTCTCCCGTACGGGAGGGGAGGGGTCGGGCGAGGCCTTCTTCGGGCTCTCGGAGACAGGCCGCGGGGGGGCGGGAACGGGCTCCTCCGGTGGCGGGAAACTCTCGGAAAGCCTCTCGCCCCATGGGGTGCCCGAGCAGCTGGACAGCAGCAGCGCAAGGGGAAGCCAGCCAATGACGGCCCATGGCCCGCCCCAGCCGCGACGCGCGGAACACACCCGGCCACCGCCAGGCCTCAAGCCCAGATTCATCCGTTTCCCGCCGGACGAATCACCCGCACAGGGCTGGCCCGCAGGCGACCGCTCTTGGTGGTGGCCGGTGTCTTGCGCGGGGAGGCAGCCGGACTGGGACGGCTGGCCTGGGTTCCCGGAGCGGTTTTGCCCCTGGCCGTCTTGTGCGCCCCAGCAGCCTCGCCCTCCTTCAAGGCCGCGGAGCCAGCGGTTGTGCGCCGCCGGCCGGCTCCCTTGCTGCTGCTGGCCTTCGCCGCCAAAAGCTCCATCGCCTGCTCCAGGGTGAGGCTCTCGGCCGTGCTGCCTTCGGGGAGCGAGGCATTGATTTTTCCCTGTTTCACATACAACCCGTAGGGGCCATCAAAGAGCTGTATCGACTCGCTGGCCCCTTCCGGTGCGCCCAGATCCCTGAGGGCAGTGCGTCCTCCCCGCCCGCGCTTGGGCTGGGCCAACAACTCCAGGGCACGGCTCAGGTCGATCGACAACACGTCGTCCTCCGCCTTGAGCGAGCGGTAGTCCTTCTCCCCCTTGCCCTTGTCATGCACGATGTAGGGACCGAAACGTCCCAAACCGGCTTGCACCCTGCCGCCCTCCGGATGGTCTCCGAGAGGCCTGGGCAGACGCAGCAGCCCCAACGCATCCTCCAGGGTCAGCTCCTCGGGCTTGGCCCCCTTCGGTAAGGAGGCCCGCTTGGGTTTGGGGCTCTCCTCACTGGCCTGGCCGAGCTGCAGGTAAGGACCGTATTGGCCAAACAGGAGATAGACCCTTTGGCCAGTCTCGGGATCCTCCCCCAGGGATTCGGGACCTTCACTTTTCTGCCGCAGCAGAAGTTCGGCCTTCTCCGCATCCAGATCCGCCGGAGTGATCTCTTGCGGCAGGGTGGCCTTGCAGAGTTCCTCGCTGCCATCCTCTGCTTCACGCTTGCTCTCCAAGTAGGCGCCAAACCGACCGATGCGCACCACACAGGGCAGTCCCTCCAGGTTGATGGTGCGGGACAGGTTGGGATCGATCTCGCCTTCTCGCCGCTGGACCTGGGCTTCCAGACCTTCCGCTCCCTTGTAGAACTTTTCCAGGTAGGGAAGCCAAGACATCTTGCCCGCGGAGATGTCGTCGAGGCTGGTTTCCATTCGGGCGGTGAACCCTGGATCCACCAGATCGGGAAAATGCTGCTCCAACAGGGCGGTGACCGCAAAAGCCGTAAAACTCGGGATCAACGCATTGTTCTGCAAAGTCGCGTAGCCCCGATCCTGGATGGTGCCGATGATGCTGGCGTAGGTGGAGGGACGGCCAATCCCCTCCCGTTCCAGGGTCTTCACCAGAGCGGCCTCGCTATAGCGCGCCGGTGGCTGGGTTTGGTGGCCCAGGGCCTCCACCCCCTTGCAGCGGGGCGCCTCCCCCACCGCCAGGGTGGGCAACAACACTTCCTGCCCTTCCAGGGCCGCATCGGGATCATCACTTCCCTCCACATAGGCGCGGAAGAAGCCCGGGAAATCGATGCGCTTGCCATTGGCGCGGAACGTGGCGTCGGCGGCCTCCAGGTCGACCGTGAGCAGGGTCAGTCGGGCATCGGCCATCTGGGAGGCCACCGTGCGCTTCCAGATCAGCTCGTACAGCGCCAGCTCCCGTCCGTCCAGGCCCGTCTCCACCGGCGCGCGAAATGTTTCTCCCGCAGGTCGGATCGCCTCGTGGGCTTCCTGAGCATTGCGCGCCTTCGTCTGAAACTGGCGCGGGGCGGGGGAAAGGTACTCCTGGCCGTATTTGCTGGCCACGCAGCCGCGCGCGGCCTGGATGGCCTGATCGGACAAGTGGACCGAATCCGTGCGCATGTAGGTGATGAAGCCCCGCTCATAGAGCGCCTGGGCTGAGCGCATGGTGTCGCGGGCTGAAAGACGCAACTTTCGATTGGCCTCCTGCTGCAGGGTGCTGGTCGTGAACGGGGGAACCGGTTTGCGCAGGGTGGGTTTTTCCTCCACGGCCTTCACCCGCCAGGGGGCCTCTCGCACGCGCGCCCGCAGCTCTCGGGCCTCCAGCTCGCTGAGCAGCTTCGCCTTGCTGCCGCTCTTGAGCGCACCGGTGGACTCATCGAAATCGCTCCCCCCGGCGATGCGTTCGCCCGCCTGGTGGGTGAGCTTGGCCTCAAATTCCACCGCCTTCGCTTCCAAACTGGCCTTCAGATCCCAGTAGCTGCCGCTGCGAAACGCGCGCCGCGCTTGCTCCCGCTGCACCAACAGCCGTACCGCCACTGACTGCACCCTCCCGGCGGAGAGGCCCCAGGCCACCTTTTTCCAGAGCAAGGGCGAGAGGGTGTAGCCCACCAGGCGGTCGAGGATGCGCCGCGTTTCCTGGGCATGCACCAGCTCCATGTCAATGGACCGCGGGGAGTCCAGGGCCCGCTGGATGGCCGGCTTGGTGATCTCGTGAAACACCATGCGCCGCACAGGCACCTTGGGGTCCAGGAGCTGCTGCAGATGCCAGCTGATGCTCTCCCCCTCCCGATCCTCATCCGTGGCCAGGAGCAGTTGCTCAGCGCCCTTGAGGGCATCCTTGAGCTCCTTGACCACCTTTTTTTTGTCCTTCGGCACCACGTAAAGCGGCTCGAAGTCATGGGCGATGTCCACCCCGAGATTGGCCCACTTCTCACCCTTGTACGTGGCCGGGATCTCACTGGCGTTGTTGGGCAGGTCGCGCACATGCCCCATCGACGCCTCCACGCGATAGTCGCCGGGCAGAAAGCTCCGGATGGTGCGGGCCTTGGTGGGGCTCTCGACGATCACCAGAGTGTGCGCCACAGGGCATGCGTGAGACCGGATGACCTTACATATCGCATCGACGTGCCCTCCGGGTCAAAGAATTCCGGCTGGCGCACCAAGCGGGAGCCCATCGC
This sequence comes from Cyanobacteriota bacterium, assembly GCA_046340795.1. Taxonomy (GTDB): domain Bacteria; phylum Cyanobacteriota; class Cyanobacteriia; order PCC-6307; family Cyanobiaceae; genus Cyanobium. Next base: position 67,754 of record JBKDSV010000090.1, read on the forward strand.
AGGCCGCCAGCGCCGCTACAGTCCGCTGCGTCCATTCATGCTCCGCCGTGGTTGCCGACATCGTTTTGCAGTTGAACGCCGCGGCGATTGCCCCTGAGGCCGCCGTGTTGCTGGCCCTGGTGGGCTGCCTGCTCGTCGACCTGGCGGGAGAGCAGACCGCCAGCCGCTGGGTGCCCCCCATCTGCTACGGCGGCCTGGGCGCCTCCCTGGCCCTCCTCGCCCTGCAGTGGAATGGCGCCCATGAGCCCTCCTTCCTGGGGGCCTTCCTGGCCGACAACCTGGCCATCGCCTTCCGCGCGGTCGTCGCCGCCTCCACCCTGATCTCCCTGCTCCTCAGCTGGCGTTACGTGGAACGCAGCGGCACGCCCTTGGGGGAATACGCGGCGATCCTACTGGCGGCCACCCTCGGGGGGATGTTCCTGTGTGGCGCCACCGATCTGGTGAGCATCTTCATCTCCTTGGAAACCCTTTCCGTCGCCAGCTACCTGCTCTCCGGCTACATGAAGCGCGATGCCCGCAGCTCGGAGGCGGCTCTCAAATATCTGCTGGTGGGCTCGGCGGCGGCGGCGGTGTTCCTCTACGGCGCTTCCTTGCTCTACGGACTCAGCGGCGGCAACAGCGGTTTGGAGGCCATTGGAGCGGCCCTGGCCACGAGCAGTGCTCCGATCGCGGCCCTCTCCCTGGTGTTTGTGCTCGCCACCGTGGCCTTCAAGATCGCCGCGGTTCCCTTCCACCAGTGGACCCCTGATGTCTACGAGGGATCGCCCACCCCTGTGGTGGCCTTTCTCTCCGTGGGCTCCAAGGCGGCGGGCTTTGCCCTGGCCCTGCGCATCCTGGTGGGGTGTTTCGACAGTTTTGACGCCCAGTGGAAGTTCCTCTTCACCGTGTTGGCGCTGCTGAGCATGGTGCTTGGCAACGTGGTCGCCCTGGCCCAAACCTCCATGAAGCGGATGTTGGCCTACAGCTCGATTGGCCAGGCAGGATTTGTGATGATCGGCCTGGTCTGTGGCACGGAGGAAGGCTTCTCAGCCATGGTGCTTTACATGGCCGCCTATTTATTCATGAATCTTGGCGCATTCGCCTGCATCATTCTCTTCTCCTTGCGCACAGGGAGCGACCGGATTGCTGATTATGCTGGGCTCTATCAGAAAGATCCACTGATCACTCTCGGCCTCAGCCTCTGCCTGCTCTCCCTGGGAGGTATTCCGCCGATGCTTGGCTTTTTCGGCAAAATTTACCTGTTTTTCGCTGGTTGGGCTGATCAGCAATACCTTCTCGTCATTGTTGGCCTCGTCACCTCCGTGGTCTCTATTTATTACTACATTTCTGTGATCAAGATGATGGTGGTGAAAGAGCCGCAAGAAGCTTCGGATGTGGTCAAGGCCTATCCGCCGATTCAATGGAATCTGGCCGGGATGCAGCCGTTGCGCGCCGCCCTGGTGAGTTGCGTGGTGGTCACGGCCATTGGCGGCATTCTCTCCAGCCCTCTCTTTGACTGGGCCAGCGCCACAGTGGCCGGCACTCCGATTCTTCAGGCCGCCCTGGCCAGCACCCATGCGGCTGTTGTCAGCTGATTCCCCTTTGGCAGCGACAGGAGCCACGGCATCGCCAAGTGCCTTGGCGGTGCTCGAGCACATCGACAAGGTCTACGGAGAAGGAGAGGCTGAGGTGCATGCCCTGTGCGACGTGTGCCTCAGCGTCAATCGTGGCGACTACCTGGCGGTGATGGGCACCTCGGGGTCAGGCAAGAGCACGGCGATGAATATCCTGGGCTGTCTGGATCGTCCCACCCGGGGCCGCTATTGGCTCAAAGGGGTTGAGGTGGACGGACTCAGCGATGACGAGCTGGCGGATCTTCGCAACAAAGAGCTGGGATTCGTGTTTCAGCAGTTTCATCTTCTGCCTCAATTCAGTGCTTTGGAGAATGTCATGCTGCCGATGATCTACTCCGGCGTGCCCGCAGCGGAGCGTCGCCTGCGCGCCGCCGAGGTGCTTCAGCGGGTTGGACTGGGACACCGGCTGGAAAACCGACCCAATCAGCTCTCAGGCGGCCAACAGCAGCGGGTGGCCATCGCCCGCGCAATCATCAATCACCCCTCCCTTCTACTCGCTGACGAACCCACCGGCGCCTTGGATTCCCAGACCACAACAGACGTGCTCAACCTGTTTGATGAACTCAATCAGGAAGGCATCACCATTCTCCTGGTGACCCATGAAGAGGAGGTGGGGGCCAGGGCGCAGCGGGTGGTGCACTTCCGTGATGGACGCATCTTGCCCTAGCCGGCCTGACGCGGTCGCAGCCCGTCTGCAGCGGGGGTGATCGCCGGAACCGGCCGGGTTCCCTGCTTGCTGGCGGCGGGCCGCTCCAGGGTCTGGAGCAACTGACCGAGCAGCATCGCCACCGCATCTGGCGAGGCGTTGGGCCGTGGGTTGAGCCCGGCCAGACCAGGCAGGCCCATGGCTGGAACCATCCCGGCGGGCTGCATGTCTCCCGGATCGGTAGCCACCCAGCCCCCATCCTGGGGAAGACGGAGTTCGAAGTGCAGGTGGGGTCCGGTGCTCAGGCCGGTGCTGCCCACCCGGCCGATCACCTCCCCCTGCCGCACGGTATCGCCCGCTTTCACGTAGAGCTCAGACAGGTGTCCATAAAGGGTGCGGCGCAGGGGCGCGCCATGCTCCAGCTCCACCGCCAGGCCGTAGCCACCGGCATCGCCGCTGCTCACCACCCGGCCAGTGAGCGCGGCCACCACCGGTGTGCCCTCAGGAGCGGCAAAGTCGCGGCCAGAGTGCATGATCCAGGAGCCAAGGATCGGATGGAGCCTCCAGCCAAAGGGACTGGACGGGACCGCCGAGCCGATCAGGGGAAAGAGCAAACCGCGATTGCCATTGCCACCGATGGGTGAAGGACGGGGGGTCAGGCGGAACACATCGGTGAGCCGCAGGCGGCCTCCGATTCCGGCCAGCAGCGCATTGACCGGCACACGGATCGGCGGAAGGGGGGAAGCGGCAATGCCCTCCCGCGCGCCACCCTCCCCGGAGCCTCCACCCAGCCACACATTCCCTGCGGGGCCCGAGTCTGGCGAGCCCTCGATCAGGGGGTCCTGGCCATCGGCTCGGCCGCGCCCACGAAACACCACCCCGGAGCGACATTCCTCGGCGGACAGGGCACCGCTGCTGCAGGCCTGACGCTTGAGCCCGGGCGTCGGATCGAGCACCAGGGAACCACGCACGCGAATTCTTTCCCGCGGAGAGACGATGCCATCACGCACCAAGGCATCGAGGGAGGCATCAAAGCGGCGGGGACGGTCGGGCTGGAGCTGGGCGGAGGAGGGCCGCAGGGGCTCCGCGCCCTCCGCCATGGCGGCAGGCGGCGTGGTCGCCCCCTCAGTCCCGGGCAGCTCCGCGGCGGGGAGCGCCGGAGCGATCGGTGGGGGAGGCGGGGGACGGGGGGGCGCCGCAGGCACCGCGGAGCCGGGGCTGATCGAGGTCGGTGGCGACAGCTCGGACTGCGCCAGCACCAGGGTTGACCCCAGCAGGGGCGCCCCACAGGCAGCGGCCACAAGCAAGAGGCGGGTGCGAACAACCATGGCGGAAAAGGTGGGCCCGAGAAGAGGGGAGGATGGAAACGATGGTGAGAGCGTTATGGGGAGCGCACACCCCCGTTTTCATCCGCGACAAAACCGCTGCCAATGTAAAGACCTGTGGCGCCTGCCGACCGCGACTGGTGCAGGACGCGCTGCCGACCATCGCCACCCACCAGGGCCAGCCCCCCCTGGGGGGTGAGGCCAGAGATCCGCCAGCAGGTGCCCTCCAGCCAGAGGCGGGTCGATGGCAGCCAGAGACGGGCTTCGGCCTGCCGTCGCACCAGCTCCGCCTCCTCAGCGGTGGCCATCGCCCACTCCAAGGCGGCCAAGACCCTTGGCAGCAGGTGGCGCGGTCGGGCCCGACTCGGTCCCAGAACGCCCACCAGATTGACGGCCCCTGGCGGCACAGGGTTGCGTCCATTGAGACCTAGCCCGACCCGCGCCCAACGCACCCGCGAGCCCCGCAGCCGCAGGCCCGACAGCAGCCCGGCCAGCTTGCGCCACTCCCCGTCCCGGCTCCGCAACAGAAGGTCATTGGGCCATTTCAACCGGCCTTCCACCCCCATGTCCTCCAGCTGGCGCAACAGGCCGACGGCCACCGCCAGTCCTGGAGCGGCCGCCCGCGGCGCCGCGTCGGCCCAGGGCAAGGCGGCGCTCAGCCACACCCCGCCGGCAGGGGAGTGCCAGACGCGGCCGTGCTGCCCATGGCCAAAGCGCTGCCGGCGGGCCCACAGCGCCCGGGGACGCTCCAGCCGCAGGGGGGCCCCGGAGGGGAGCTGGGCCAGCCAGCCCTCCAGCTCTCGCTCCGTGCTCCCGCACACCCGCAGCGCCCGCAGACACCACGGCGGGCGGGCCTTCACAACCGTGCCAGCCAAGACCCCATGCGAGCGGCGGCATCCTCCAGGATGGGCAGGGGATGCACCAGCGCCAGCCGCAGCCAACCCTCCCCCCCGGGGCCGAATCCCACCCCGGGCGTCAGGCAGACGCCGGTCGCCGCCAGCAAGTCGGCGCAGAGTTCTTCAGAGAGGAGGCCCCGCTGGCGGGCGGCCTCCGGCAGGGGCAGCCACAAGTAGAGCGCCAGGGAAGGCCGGGGCACCGCCCAGCCAGCGGTCTCCAAGGCGAGGGTCATGCGATCACGCCGCTCCCGATAGACCTGCCGCAACTGGGCCGGCCAGGTGGGAGCCTGCTCCAGGGCAGCGATGGCTCCCGCCTGGAGCGCGAGGGATTGGTTGAAGTCGACCACGCCCTTGAGCTGCCGCAGGGACGAGATCAGCGGCTCGGCCCCCACCGCGAAGGCCAAGCGGTAGCCCCCCAGGCACCAGCTCTTGGACAGGGAGAAGAACTCAATGCCGCAACGGCGCCAGTCGCTGTGGCGCAGCAAGGCCGGAGCGGTGCCGTCCAACGCCAGATCCACATAGGGGTTGTCGTGGAGAAGCACCACCTCGTGATCGAGAGCCCGGGCCACCGCCGCATCCAGCCAGGATTGCTCACCCGTCGTGGCGGTGGGGTTATGGGGGAAGCCGAGCACCATCAGCTTCAGGGCGTCCCAGGTGCTGGCGGGCAGACGCGCAAAGGCGGGTCGCCAGCCCTGTTCAGCCTCCAGAGCGAGGCGCACCGGGCGGGCCGAGGCCAGGTGCAGCCCCCCCTGATGGGAGGGATAGCAGGGATCAAGCAGGAGAGCGGCATCCCCGGGATTGAGCACAGCCAAGGGCAGGTGGGCCGTTCCCTCCTGGGAGCCGATCAACAGCAGCACCTCCCGTTCCGGATCCACCTCGACCGCAAAGCGCCGCCCCACCCAGGCGGCGGCCGCCTCCCGAAACGGCCGGGTGGCTCCGTGCAGGCAGTAAGAGGCGCTTTGCGGTTGCTGGAGGGCTGTTGCCATCGCCTGCAGGACCACCGGCGGGGGCTGCAGATCGGTGGAGCCCAGGGAAAGATCAATCAGGTCATCACAATCTCCCTGCGGTGAGCGCTCGGCACGCCCCTCGGCGTAGGCCTGCTTGCGCTGATCATTGCGAGCAAACACGCCGCTGCCCAGTTGGGCGACGCGCTCAGAACAGGAGATCCAGTGGGTCAGAGATGGGCCTCCACGAAGGCTTTGAGCGCGGCCTGGGGGATCGCCCCCTCATGGCGGGCCACCTCCTCCCCCTGGCGGAACAAGATCAAGGTGGGCAGGCCCTTCACTCCCAATTGCTCCAGGGTGAGGGGATTGGGATCGGCCTCAAGCTTGGCCACACGCAACCCTGGGGCATAGGTGGTTGCGGCCCACTCCATCAATGGCGCCATCAAACGACAAGGACCACACCAACCAGCCCAAACATCCAGGAGCAAGAGATCGCCATCGCTGAGAGCCCCGTCGGCGACGCTGGCATCGTTCAGTTCCACAACGCCGGAACCCTGGGGAGAGGGAAGATCAGCCACAGCAACCAGTCAAAACCGTGACAATTGTATGGAACAGATTTGGGCGTGGGTTGGCATTCAAAGCTTGTCAATCGAACGCTTCAGCTCCTGGAGCTCCGCATCCACTTCGGCGGCCTTGACCGGTTCGAGCTGGGGGGCGGGGCCACCGGTCGCAGGCAGCTGGATGGGATTGGGGCCGCCTTCCAGCCGTTGCTTGAGGGCCGCCAGCTCGTCCTCCACATCGCTGCTCTCCAGGGCGGCGAATTGGGATTCAAGATCGGCGCCGGCCAATTCAGCAGCCGCCTGGCTGCGGGCTTCCAGCGTGAGCACCTTATCCTCCATCTGGTCAAACGCCGCCATGGCGCTGTTCGTGCCGAGATTGCTGACGGCCGTCTGCAGCTGCTCCTGGGCTTGGGCCGCCTGGGCCCGGGCCTTGAGCATCTCTTTTTTCGTGCGAGCTTCCGCAATCTTGGCTTCCAGGGCCGTCAGGCTCCTCTTCAGGGTTTCCACCTGGCTCTCTTGGGCGTTCACCTGGTTGGTGAGGGCGGTGGCCGTCTCCTGATAGGTCTTGCGACGGGAGAGAGCCTCGCGAGCCAGCGACTCCTCGCCCTTCTGCAGAGCCACCTCCGCCCGCTGATACCAGGCCTTGGATTGGGAATCGGCCTGCTCAGCCTGATTTTGCAGGCGACGCTGACTGGCGATGGCTGTTGCCACCGCCTGGCGCAACTTGACAAGGTCGGCCTGCATGTCAGCCACGGATTGATCGAGGATCTTGGCGGGATCCTCCGCCTTGCTCACCAGATCGTTGAGGTTGGCGCGGAGCAGGCGGCTGAGCCGATCAAAAAAGCCCATGGGCCGGGGCGGAGCAAGCATGACCATACTGAGGGTATCGCCATCTGATGGGTTCCGCTCAGGTGGTTGCCGTACCTCTGTGATCAGCCCCCATGGCAACCGATCGTTCAACCCCGAGCGGACGCCGTCGTCCGGGGAACGGCCCCCGGCGCGGCGGTCAGAACCGAGCGCTGCAGGGACGTCGGGTGGGCACTCTCTCCCTGTTGCTGCCCTCGCCCCCGGCACCGGCAGAGGGCATCGGCGCCTGCCTGGCTGATCTGCAGCAGCAGTGGCGGCGCGACGGTCACCTCGCGGCCCTCTGGCAGGCCTGGCCCCGCCTGGCCGGTGCCCAGCTGGCCCCCCATTGCCGCCCCCTCTCGCTGGTGGGTGGGGTGCTCACGGTGGGGGCGGCGCCGGGCCCCTGGCTGCAAGGGCTGCTCTACACCCGCCACCAACTGCTGGGGGCACTCCGGGGAGCGGGCTTTTCCGTGCGGGAGGTGCGGGTCTGCCAGCACCATGGCCAGCCGCTGCCGCCCGACGCCGGCACCATCGAAGCGGAGGTCTGGGCGCGCCACCCGAGTCGCACCGATATCCATGGGTTGGCGGACTGCCCCAGCTGCGATCGCCCCGCGCCTACCGGCGAGATGGCCCTCTGGGGAACCTGCGGCTTCTGCCGCCGCGCCGCGCTCTCAAAGCGGTTGCACGGCGCCTGAACAAAACCGGCCGCGCCAGCTCAGTTCTCGGGCCGCGGCCTCCGGCGGGCCCTCCGCAGGACAGGTTGCCAGAAAGTCTTTGTCCCGCGCGGGCTGGTAGGGCCCCTGTTTGATCTCAAACATCACCGTGTCCGGAGAGAGAGCCACCAGGGTGTGAAACAGACCCTCCTGCAGCTCCACCCCCCGCAGTGGTCCTGCGGCGTCCAACCGCAGCTGATCCGTCACTTCTCCCCGTTCATCCAACAGCAGCAGACCCAGGGCCCCCTGCAAGACGATGAAGCATTCGAAACCCTCGCCCGGGCTCTGGCGCAGGTGCCGATGGGGGCGCACGTAGGTGCCAGGCTGCATCACATTGAGGAATCGCTGCACCAGCTCCGGCTCCGCGTGCAGATTGTGGTTGCGACGCAACCGGGGTGAGCGGCGGGCCTGCGCTGCCACCGCGTCAAACAGGGCCTGATCCAGGCACTTGAGCCCGGGAATCGGCGACGGGCTGTCTGGGGAGGGCACGGCGGAGGCCACAGGACAGGAAGGGGCAACCCTGGCAGGCTAAGGGCCCCGGCTGGTCAAGCGGTCAGGCTCCGCCGCGAAAGAGGTGGTTGTGAGCAGGGGAGTAGAGCAAGGAGCGGGCCTGCCCGGACCCCGCCAAAGCGGGACTGACGATATAGAGGGTGGTGCGGATCAGACCCCGTTGCCGACTGGCGGCGGCCATCTCGCGCAGGGGCACAAGCCCCAGCCACTCGTCAGGCCAGCTCACCCGGTAACCAATGGCCACCGGCGTGTCGGCGGGGTAGTGGGCCAGCAACTGCTCCTGCACCTCCTCCACGTGGCGAGCACTGAGGTAGAGACAGAGCGAGGCGCGCAGGCAGGCCAGGCGGGCCAAGGATTCCCGCTCGGGCATGCCGGTGCGGCCTCCGGCGCGGCTGAGCACGATGGTTTGAACGACGCCTGGCACGGTCAGCTCGCTGCCGAGGGCAGCCGCCGTGGCCTGATAGGCGCTCAAGCCAGGCACCACCTCCACCGCCAGACCAGCCTCCGCCAGGCGGCTGATCTGCTCCGCCAGGGCGCCATAGAGGCAGGGATCTCCGTCATGGAGGCGCACGACCCGCAAGCCGGCCTGCGCCCGTTGCACCACAGCATCGATCACCTCCTCCAGGGTGAGGCTGCTGGTGCGTATCCGCTCGCAGCCCGCAGGGGCCAGCTCGGCGATGCGGGGATTGATGAGCGAATCGGTCCAGATCAGGGCCTGGGCCTGCTGGATCGCCGTGGCGGCCCGCAGGGTGAGCAGGTCAGGCGCGCCGGGGCCGGCACCGACAATCTGCACAGGAGGAGAGGAGGGGGCGCTCATGGGGACAGTCGGGCGGGATCGGGAAGGGACTGGCGGCGGCCATAGAGCCACCAGAGCCCGAAGGCACCGACGACGATGAGGAGCAGGCTCACCAGCTGGGCCATGCGCAGACCGCCACTGCAAAAAGGGGGCTGAGACCAGAGGCAGAGCGGATCGAGTCGCAACGCCTCGATCCAGAAGCGTCCGCAGCTGTAGGCGATCAGATAGATGCAGCTCAAGGCTCCGGGTCTCAGATCCAGCCGTCCGCGGCAGGCTTGGCGGAAGAGGGCCAGCAGCAGGGCGCACACCCCGAGATTCCAGAGGGATTCATAGAGAAATGTTGGATGAAAGCTGGCCTGCTCCAGGAACTCTGGCGGCCGGTTGGCCCGGGGGATGGTGAGTCGCCAGGGCAGATCGGTGGGCAGGCCAAAGGCCTCGGAATTGAAGAAATTGCCCCAGCGGCCGATGGCCTGTCCCAGGGCCACCGCAGGCAGGAGCACATCGAGGAGGGGCCAAAAGGCTTGACGGCGCCAGCGGCAGAACAGGATCGTGGCCAGGCTGCCGCCGATGAGGGCGCCGTGAATGGCGATGCCTCCGTGCCAGATGGCGATCACCTCCCCCCAGCGACCGCTGTAGTGCCGCCATTCGAGCAACACGTAGTACGTTCTGGCGCCCAGGATCGCGCCCAAGACCAGGAACGGCAGCAGATCGCTGACCACGCTGGGGTCGATCCCGCGGCGACGCGCGAGGCGACGGGCCAGGCTCAAGCCGACGACCACGGCTGAGGCGATCAGCAGTCCATACCAGCGCAAGCCGAAGGGTCCCAGAGCGAGCTGAGACCCGGGGGAGATGAACAGGGCCAGAGGCATGGAAACGGGGTTCAGACGATGCCCTCTGCCGCCTGCACTTTTTCCACTTGGCGCTTCTTCAACACCAGCAGGATCTGGGCCAGGGCGACGGCCGCCAAGAAAGCAAGCAGGCCATAGATCCGAATGGGGTTCTGGAGCACCACTTCCGCATCCACCTGACCAAAGCCACCGACGTTGGGATCATTGCTCAAGGGAGCTCCCGCCTCGACGCTGTCACCCACCTTCACCACCAACGCGGGACCGGCGGGAACGGTTTCGCTCACGCTGCTGCCATCGGCCTTGGTGATCTCCACCACTTGAGCACCTTTTTCATCGGCGTTGATGGCAGCGATGGTGCCGCTGGCGGGGGCTGTGAAAACACCGTTGTTGCTCTTTTCACCCGTGGGATAAACCTGGCCGCGACCGCGATTGCCTCCCACATGCAGCTGATACTTACCAAAGTGAATGGAGCTGTCGCTGGCGGGATCGGGGGAAAGGATGGGAAAGACGATGGTCTGATGCTGCTCTCCGGGGAGAGGTCCAACCAGCAGAATGTTGGGCTGGCTGTCGCTGTACTGGGTGTAATAGATGCCAGAGGTTTCCTCCTTCAGCTCCTCACTCAGACGCTCTGGTGGAGCCAGGGTGAAGCCGTCAGGCAACATCACCACCGCCCCCACATTCAGCCCTGTGGCGCTGCCATCGCCCGCCACCTGTTTGACAGTGGTGTCATAGGGAATCTTGACTTCCGCCTTGAACACCGTGTCGGGGAAGACGGCCTGAGGCACCTCCACACGGGTGGCCTTCTTGGCGAGGTGACAGTTGGCACACACCAATTTGCCGGTGGCTTCCCGGGGACTGGCGTAATTCTGTTGCGCCCAGAAGGGCTAGGCCCAGCTGGGACTGGCGCCCCCGACAAGAACGCCGAGAGCCAAGGAAAGAGAAACGAGGCTGCCGAAGAGGGCCTGAAGGGAACGACGCATGGGGAGAACGGCGAGAGCTGGCGAACGGGAAAGCAAGGGGGGCAAGGGGCTGGTGGGGTCAGGCCCACCAGGGGGAATCGCCGGTGCGGAAGTCGGTTTCCGTCCACTGGCTCACGAAGACGGTGTCGTTCTCCACAGTGACGTGGGCCAAGGCCAGGGAGAGGGGCGCGGGACCACGCACCACTTTCCCTGTGGCGTCGTATTGACTGCCGTGGCAGGGGCACATGAACTTGTTGGCGCCGCTGTTCCAAGGCACAACGCAGCCCAGGTGGGTGCAGATCGCGTTGATGCCATAGCTGCCGATCGCCTCCGGCCCCTCAACGATCAGGTAGGTGGGATCTCCCTTGAGACCCTGCACCAGGCTGCGATCGCCTTCCTTGTGGCCTGCCAACCAGCCGCTGGCGGTGACCGTGTTGCCCAGCTCATCCTTGGCGGTTGTTCCTCCACCGGAACCAGCGGCCTTGGGGGGGATGAAATATCTCACCACCGGGTAGAGCGCACCGAGGGTGACGCCTGTAATGGTGCCGAAGGTGAGCAGATTCATGAACTGCCGGCGACCCATGCCGGGCACGTCACCACCAGGAGAAGTTGCGGGAAACTGAGTCATCTGGCCGTTCCGGAGACGTCAGGCATGGCCCAGCCATTATGAACTGCGCCCG
>JBKDSV010000091.1:0-9303 GCA_046340795.1 Cyanobacteriota bacterium
ATCCACGGCGAGACGGCCGCCCATGGTGGCCAGAGGCAGATCAGCCATCAATCAGCACTTCAAAGGAGGACCCCTGCGCCGGTTGCGTCGCCTCCTCCACGCCCACATCAAAGCGGCGCAGGATGGCGCCAAGGCCGCTGATGAAGGTCAGCCAGGCAGCTGTCCAGTCCTGCGCAGACGCGGAGCTGTTGGCGCACTGCGCCAACAGCTGCCAGTGGCGGCGCTCAAAACAGGCCAGAGGGGTTTCCAGCAAGGTCTTGAGCTGGGGCGCGTCTTCTCTCCAGAGTTGAATCGCCTCCTCGCCGACGGAGGCCAGGAAGCGTCCATCGGGGGAGCTGGCGATGGCCCTCACCCAGTGGGCCTGGCTTTTGACTTTGCGGAGGCTGGCGCTGCCGGTGAGGTCCCATAGCTGGAGGGTCGGGTGAAAGCCGCAGGAGACCAGGCAATCGCCATCGGGCGACCAGTGGAGGTCATGCACCCACCAGCCGAAAGGGTCTCGCAAGACATGGCGACAGGTGCCCCGGAGTGGATCCCAGAGGCGGATGGTCGAGTCGCGACCGCCGGAGGCGAGCCCGTGGCCATCCGGCGACCAGACCAAGCACCTGCAGATGGCGGTGTGGCCCTCCAGGGTCTGGATGAAGCGGCCCGTGTCCTGGTCCCACAAGCGGATCGTGGACCCCATCGCCGCGGCCAGGAGGCGCCCCCGCGGTGACCAGGCCAGGACGGTGACCGCGTCCTGGAGGCCATGAAGGTCGTGGAGATTGATGGAGCGTCCGGACTGGACATCCACCACCACAAGGCTTCCATCGCCGCTGGAGGCGGCGATGGTTCGGCCATCGGGCGCCCAGGCCAGACAGTGTCCGGCGCCCTCAGCGGGGGGGAAGGGAGAGAAGGGAGTGCAGACGCCGCTGGCCGCGGCCCACAAGCGGATCGTGCCATCGCCGAGGGAAGCGAGACCACTCCCGTCGGGCGACCAGGCAATCGCGTTGGGCTGCTTCATGGCCGGGTCGCTGAGGGTGTGCAGGCAGCTGCCGCGGGCGGGATCCCACACCCGGATCGTCTCCCCGCAGATCGCGGCGAGCCCATGGCCCTCGGGTGACCAGGCCAGCGAGCAGCTTGTCGACCACGGAGACGTGGGCTCAGCTTTGCGCTTGAGGTGGTAGCCGTGGAAGGTGTGGAGGCTGGTGCCATGGATCGGCTCCCAGATCTGAATCGTTTGATCCCGGCCGCCGGAGGCGAGGTGACGTCCGTCGGGTGACCAGGCGATTGCTTCCACCGTGGCGCTGTGGCCTCGCAGGGCGCGGCTGAGGAAGCCCTGATCCACCAGCCAACCCTCTTCCTCTGGGGAAGGTGGAAGGTTCCGGGCGAGCGCCTGCAGCGCCCCGGCTCCCTCACCAAGGGACGGGGGCGGGTTGGCGTCAGCGGGCAGAGCGCACAGCAGGGCGCGGGAGTGCAGCGGTGGCGCTTGCAAGGCCCACATCCAAAGAGTATCCGCATCGGCCGCGCGGACCAGCATGGACGTGGTCGTGGTCCAGTCTTGAGGGCTGTAGGCGGCGAAGGGCTTGCTCCGCTGCATCGCCCGCAGCCATTGGCTGTGGCCCGCCACCGCAGCGGCTTCCGCCAGGCGTTTGCGCACGGAGGCCTTGGCGGTGACCTGGGCTTGAGCCAGCAGGGAGCCATCGAGATCCAGCTGCTCATAGCGCGCGTTCTGCCCGATCAGCAGCCAGAACAGCGCCTGTTCGGCAGGCTCCGCTGGAGCGTGACCGGCCTCCAGGAGCAGTGCGGCGAGATCGTCTCCCACCTCTCCCGTTTCGATCCACAGACGGCACAGCGCGTGGATCGTGGCCGGTGCTCGGAGCTCCAAAATGGCCTGCCTGACCTGCGGTTTGGTGGTTTCAGTCGACCAGGCCGCCAACAGTGGTGGCAGGATCTCAGGACCGTCCTCCGCCAGTCGCCGCGACCAGCCACAGGCCAAGGCCACAGCCACCCGGGCGAGAGGAGGTTCCAGGGGAAGGAAATCCGCTTTTGCAAGGATCCGGATCAAGGACCCGGAAACCTGCTCGGGCCATCCCTGCGCAGCGACCTCCGCGATCACCTGAAGGAGCTGGTGCTGCTCGATCAGGCCGGCCAGGTCCGGGGGCGGAGTGGCGCCCGCCGGCAAGGCCTCCAGAAGCGGGCGGGCATGGACGAGCGGTGCGCGCACGGCCCAGCGCCAGAGGGCCTCCGCATCGCCAGCTCGGATCAGCACCTGCACGGTTTTGGCCCAGTCATCGGTTGTGAAGGCGCTGATGGCCTTGCGTTGTCGCATCGTCTGCAGCCATTCCGACCGCTCAGCCGCCGCTGCCGTCGCCAACGCCTGCAGGCGCTGGCGAACAGGACCGGGGGCTCCGGCCTGCGCCCGGGCAAGAAGGGAGCCGTCGCGATCGAGTGCCTCATAGCGCTGCCGCTGGCCGCTCAGCAGCCAGAAGGCCGCCCGCTCGGTCGGTGCCGATGGAGCATGGCCGGCCTGCAGAAGCAGGGTGACTAGCCCATCGCCTGCCTCGCCGGTCTCGATCCAATGGCGGCACAGCGCGTCGATGGTGGCGGGGGCGCGGAGACTCCTGATGGCATCCTGGGCCGACGCCTTGGTGGCCGCCGTGCGCCAGGCTTGCAGCAGGGGTGGCACGATTTCGGGCCCATCGTCCTGCAGCCAGGTTGGATCGTCGCAGGCCAAGGCCACCGCAACCCGTTGCAGAGGGGGGTGCGAGGGGATGAAGGCCACATCCATGAGGATGCGGATCAGGGGCATGGAGATCCGCTCCGGCCACCCCTCTGTGGCGACCTCGGCGATCACCTGGAGCTGGCGGGGCTCTCTCATCAGGATGAGGGACTGCTTCAAAAACTTCCGGGCAAAGTCATCCTCCGGCAACTGCTGAGCGGCGGCCACCGCCAGGGCCCGCAGGGACGGGGGTGTGGCGTCGCTCTTGAGAGCCCCGATCGCCAGAACCTGCTGCCACCGGTGCGGTATGCCCGGTCGCAAGTTGTTTCCCAGCAAACGGGCGCCGTACTTCTCAATTTGACTGGGGGTCAGAAAGGCAGCCATCAAAGCCTGAGGAGTGGAAAGATTGGAGCGGTGCCGGCTGGCATTGCTCAAGCAAACGATAATTGTGGCTTAGAGTGAAAAGTATTCACTCTGGCCGTGATGTACACCCTGTTGCGCCATCCTAACAGCAGAATTTCCTGTGGTGTTTCGCTGCATTGGTTTCCAGCCACAAGCGGTGATTCAGTGTGCCTGTCGAGCCGCTTGCGGATCTACCAGAATCGACAGACGCCCGCTCGCCAGCGACGGGTTGGGCGATCGCCGCCGCCTGGCCACCAGTCACTCCAGCAGCGTGCGCACCACCTGCGCCGTCGACCCCCGCTCCCCGGAATTCACCTCGATTCCGCTGCGAATGCGTTCTTTCAAGGCACCAACATGACTGATGATGCCGATCATGCGCCCACCCTCCCGCAAGCGGTCAAGCTCATCCATCGCCAATTGCAGGTTGTCGGGATCGAGAGTGCCAAAGCCCTCATCAATGAACAATGCCTCCAGGTGCAAGCCACCGGAGCGAGCCTCCACCGTGTCGGCCACCCCCAGGGCGAGGGCCAGCGACGCCTGAAATGTTTCACCGCCTGAGAGGCTGCTCACCTCCCGCTCCTCCCCGGTGAAGGCATCCAGCACCTTCAGCCCCAAGCCCGCCCGCCGGCCGCCGCGGCCCCCTTCATCGCTGAGGCGCAGCTGATAGCGGCCAGAGGTCATCACGTCCAGGCGCAGGTTGGCGTGGCCGCAGATGTCCTCCAGGTGGGCGGCGAGCACCCAGCGCTGCAGGGAGATGTAAGGCGCTGTCTTGCCCTGGCAGCGATCAGCGACGCCGCCGAGCAGTTGGGCCTCCTGCCGCCGCTGAGCCAACAGCTCCGCTCCCTGGCGGTGCTCCGCGGCGAGCCGGGCCAGATCCCGCTGGCTGGCGCGCGCCTGGCTGAGGCGATCGAGAGCGGCGACCCGGGCGGCGTCGGCGGCCTGCCAGGCGTCCTCCGCCGCGGCGGTGTCGGGACACGCCTCCGGCAGGCCCGTCAGATCGTCGCAGGCCAACAGCCCCCGCAGTTCAATCACCTCCTTGTCGTAGGCCGTGATGCGCTCCGCCCAAAGCTGCCGCAGGCTGGCGGCTTCCATCGCCGCCTCCGCCGCCCGAGCCGTCTCGAACTCCGAGGCCGCCAGGTCTTGGGCCAGCCGGGCGGCGCAGGCCTCGTGGCGGCTGAGGGCTTGGCTGTGGATCTGGCCGCTCGCCGCCAAGGCCTCAAGGGCGCTGTCGAGTGGGGCGAAGCTGGCCAGGGCGGCACGAGGATCGACGCCCTCCCCGAGCGACTCACGGATCTCCGCCCGCAGCGCCCGATTCCGCTCCCCCGCCTCCAGCGCCCCTTCCCGCAGCAGGGTGCCGCGCGTTTGCGCCTGCCGCAGGCTCTCCTCCAGCTGCTGCAGGGCCTGGTCATGGGCCAGAAGGACCCGCTCCAACCCCTCCAGGTCGCGCACCGCCGCTTGGGCCGCCGCCAAGGCCGCCGCAGCCTCTTGCGCACGGGCGCGGGCGGCCTCCGGTGTGGCGGCCGCCGCACCGACCTTCTGTTGCGCCGCCTTCAGCTCCGCCTCCGCTTTGGCCATGGCCGCCGCGGCGCCCTGGGCGGCCTCCGTGGCGGCGCTCACCTCCGCCTCGGCCGCTGTGATCTCCGCGTCGCTGGGGCTGGGCGCGTTGGCGGCGGCGGGCGCGGGATGGCTCGTGGCGCCGCAGACCGGACAAGGGGAGCCCTGCGCCAATCCCTGGGCAAGCTGGGCCGCCATGCCGCTGATCTGTCGTCGCCGCAGCTCCAGCAGGGCCGCGGTGACATCGTTGCGACGGGCATCCGCCTGGTTTTGCGCGGTGAGAGCCGCCTTCACCTCGCCTTGGGCGGCGGGGAGAGCGGCCACGGCCAGAGCCAGGAGGCGGGCCTCCTCGGCAGCACGGCGCAGGCCATCGAGCTGGTCCCGCGCCGTGCGCGCCTTCTCGCCTGCCTCGGCGGTGGCCTGGCGCTCCAACCGCCTGGCCCGCAGGGCTGCTTCGGCCCGCAGGCGGGCGGCTTCGATGTGCTGAAGCTCCTCCTTGGCCCGCCGTTCCCGGGCGCTGGCGCTGGCGGCCTCCTCTGCTTTGCTGACCAGCGCACGCACCTCCGCCCTTCGGGCCGCCAGGGCGTTGGCGGCCGCCTGGATTGCCGCCGCATCAGGCAGGGCGCTCAGATCCAGCCGAGACAGAGCCGATGGCAGGGCCTGGGCCGCTTCCCGCACGCGAGACGCCTGACGCAGCACCCCCTCCACCTGCTTCAGCCCCGCCGCCAGGGCCTCCCGGGCCGCCCGTTCCGCCTCCAGGCTCGGGCGCAGGGCCTCCGCCCGCTCCGCCCGCCTGAGCCGTTGCCGGAAGGTCTCCACCAGCTCGGCTTTGCCCTCCTGCTCCGCCAGCCGGGCGATCGCGCTCGCGCGGCGGGTCCAGCGATCGGCCTGGGCCAGGCAGGCCGGCCGGGCCTTCTCTGCGACCTCCAGGGCCCCGGTGGCAATCTGCAATTGGCTGGTGGCCGCCGCCACCACCGCCGTCACATCTGCCTCCAGGCGATCCAGCTGCGCCTGATCGGCGGGCACGTCCGCGATCGCCCCGTCGTCGCCGCACCAGGGGCTCCATTCGCGGGCCGCCTGCTGGCGCAACACCTCCTGAGCCCTGTCCGCCTCGATCGCCAACACCTGCGCCGCCTTGGCCCGCTCCTCCAGCCAAAAGGCCGCCCGCTCAAACAGCACGGTGTTGAACAGGGTGCGCAGGAGGCTTTCGCGCTCCTCCGCCCTGGCGCGCAACACCTCGGCGAATTTGCCCTGGGGCAGCAGAATCACCTGGCGAAACTGGGCGGCGTTCAGACCGATCAGCCCTTCCACCTCCCGGGTCACCTCGGTGGTGCGGCCTGCCACCGGCTGCCGCTCGCCTGCCTTTAGACGAAACAACACCGCCTGCGGGGCCTTGTCGACGGTTCCCTCTCCCCGGCTCTTGGGGGCGCTATGGGCGGGGGAGCGCTCCACCCAGTAGCGGGCGTCGCCACAGGAAAACTCCAACCCCACCCGCGGCACGGCTCCGGGGGCGGCGTGGTCTGAGCGCAAGCCCTTCACATTGCGATCCCCCGACACTTCGCCATACAGCGCAAAGCAGAGGGCGTCCAACAGGAACGTCTTGCCGGCGCCCGTGCGGCCATGAATGAGAAAGAGCCCGTCCTGGCTGAGGCCATCGAAGGCGATCCGCACCGGGTCGGCGTAGGGCCCGAAGGCCTCGATGCTGAGCAGATGGGGCTTCATGGCGCCTCGCCCGGGGCGTTGTCGTCGCTGCTGTCGCCACCGTCTGCAGACGTGTCGCGGAGGCGAGCTCTCCCGCCTTTGGTTTTAGCGCTGATGGGGTCTTTGCCATGGTCAGCGCACTCGCCGACCGTGTCTCGTCCGCCGCCGGCCGCCTCCAGGGCGCGCCGCAACAGGCGCAGTTCGATCGCGTTGGCCGGGCGACCCTGCTGATCGGCGAAGAAGGCTGTCAGCAGATCCAATGGCGAGGTGGCCTGGCGCACCCGCTGGTGGCGTTCGCTCGGCGAGAAGCGCTCCGCCTGAGGCGGCCGATGGCGCAGCTCGGCGATGTGGGGGAAACGCCGCTGCAGTCGCGCCTTGGCCTGCAGCGGCAGGGCCTCGTCGGTGAGGATCACCCGCACCCGGGCCCCTACCGCCCCTTCCAGGGCGGAATCGACCAGCAACTGCTCGATTCCGCCCTCGATCGTCGCCAGGGGCCTGCCGACCGCCAGGGGAACGCGTTCGGCTGTGGGGCTGCCGCCAGACCCCAGCTCCACAAGGCGCACGCATTTGCACTGCCCCTCCTCAGAAAACGAATAGGGCAGGGGCGAGCCGCAATAGGCCAGGCGGGGCCCATCGAGCTCCTGGGGACGATGCAGATGGCCCAGAGCCACAGCATCAAAGCCGGCGAAGGCCGCCACGCTCACCCGATCGACATGGCCCACCGTCAGCTCCCGCTCTGATTCGCAGGGCAGGCCGCCCGCCACGAACGTGTGGGCCACCACCAGCGAGCGGTGTCCGGGCCGTGTGCGCAGATCCCGCCGGATTCGAGCCAGGGCCAGCCGCGTCACGTCCTCATGGCGCAGGCGACCGCTGTCGGAGGCACCCGGGAGCTCGCCACCCAAACCAGGCTGATCCCCTTCCTCGCCCCCCAGGGCCAACCCATCCACCGCCGGGTCCAAATAGGGCACGGGATAGAGCGCCACCGGCGGCCCCTGCCGTTTCGGGGCGACGATCACCGGCCGCTGTGCCCGCCGCACGTCGCCCCGAATCGACACGCCGAGGGTTGACAGCAACGGGTCGTACACCGACACGCGCACATGGGAATCGTGGTTGCCGGCGATCGCCACCACCGCCGCGCCCGTGTCCCGCAATTGAGCCAGGGTATCGGTGAAGAGCTGCACGGCTTCGGCGGGGGGGATGGCCCGGTCGTAGATGTCGCCCGCGATCAGCACCGCATCCACCTCTCCCTCCCGGGCGATCTCCACGATGCGCGCCAGCGCCGCCGCCTGCTCCTCCAGCAGGGAGGCGCCGTGGAAGGAGCGGCCCAGATGCCAGTCAGAGGTGTGCAGAAAACGCATCAGACCCCCA
Source organism: Cyanobacteriota bacterium (assembly GCA_046340795.1). Taxonomy (GTDB): domain Bacteria; phylum Cyanobacteriota; class Cyanobacteriia; order PCC-6307; family Cyanobiaceae; genus Cyanobium. The sequence continues at coordinate 7,724 of JBKDSV010000091.1, forward strand.
CCGCTTCCGCCATGCGCACCACCTGCGCGATCGGGCCCGCATCATGCACCCGCACCACCGCCGCTCCGCGGTTCACCGCCAGGGCGCACACGGCCGCCGTGCCCCACAGCCGCGCCCGTGGCCGCGCTTCTCCGAGCACCGCGCCGATGAAGCGCTTGCGGGAGGGGCCCACCAGCACCGGGAAACCGGCGGCCACCAGCTCCGGCAAGCGCCGCAGCAACTCCAGGTTGTGCGCGGTGGTCTTGGCAAAGCCCAGCCCCGGATCCCAAAGGATCTGCTCTGGCCGCACCCCGGCGGCGAGCGCCTGAGCCGTGGCGGCTTCCAGGTCTTGTCGCACCTCAGCCACCACCCTGCTGTAGGACGCCAGGCTGTCCATCGTGCCGCTGTCCCCCCGGCTGTGGGTGAGCACATAGGGGCAACCGGCGGCGGCAATCAGGGGGAGCATCCCGGGATCCCGCAGGCTCCCTGCCGTGGCTTCGGTGGTGACATTGGCGCCTCGCACATCATTGATCCAGCTGGCGCCCGCCGCCAAGGCCGCCTCCGCCACGGCGGCATGGAAGGTGTCGACCGACAACACCGCCTCCGGCCAAGCGGCGCGGATCGCCCGCAGGGGCGGCAGCAGGCGCGCCAGTTCGCCAGCGGCCCCCACCGCCACCGCTCCCGGCCGGGTGCTTTGGGCGCCGAGATCCAACACGGCCGCTCCCTGACGCAGCAGTCGTCCAGCCTGTCGCACCGCCGCCTCCACCGTGGCCAGCCGCCCGCCGTCACTGAAGGAATCCGGAGTGAGATTGAGCACGCCCATCACGACGGCCGGCCCCTGGGGGCGCAGGGGGCAGGGCCAGGCCGGCGGCCCGGGCAACAGATCGGGCCGCAGACCGGCAGGTAACTCGCCCAGCGGTTCAACAGGCGTCCAGGGAGAAGGGATCGGGGACAAGGGGTTGAAGGGACGACCGATCAAAAAGGGGATCTTGATCATGCTCGGCACCACCTCCTGTGCAGTCCCGCAAGTTCATGCGTCATCTTCGGCCTGGTCCGTGCCTCCAGATGCCGTACTCAGCAAGGGCTCCGGACGAGACACCCATCAAAGGATTCATGGCGCGTTTACGGGACTGCACACTCCGCGCTTGACCCTGTCTGGATCTGGCCCGGCGCTGGCGATCCAATGCGCTTCCTTGGCCACGCGGCGACGAGGAGCACAACCAGCGGCGAGGATTCGCGCCAGACCGTTTGAGCGAAGGCCCATGGAGCTGATCTGGATCCTGGCAGACCAGTTGCTCCCGGAACATCCGTTGCTGCGGGCACCAGATCCGAACCGCTGGGTGGCGATGATCGAATCGGCGCCTCGGGCTCGCCGCCTGCGCTACCACCAGCAGAAGCTCACCCTGCTCTACTCCGCCATGCGCAACAATGCCGAGGACTTGGAACGGGCCGGCCACCGCGTGCTCTATCACCGCTTGGAGGCCCCCCTTTTCAAGAGCGACGCCGCAACGGAGATCACGGCCCCCGCCGTTCGTGACGGGGCTGGAGCCCGTGCCGGAACCCCCACCAGTGCGCTTGCCGACAGCGAGGCTGTGCTCGCC
>JBKDSV010000092.1:0-3012 GCA_046340795.1 Cyanobacteriota bacterium
TGCCGGGTGCTCAGTGGAAGGCAGAGCGCGTTCCCCAAGTACTCGCCCATCGTTGCGCCTATCTGAATGACCTCATTGGCACACCAACACTGACCACAGCCTAAGTATAATTACTCACTGCTAAGGTGACGTGCTCCCTCGTTGACTGGCGTCAGCGAGATGGTGATGACATTGGCAGAGAGGGCAAGATCACTGCCGCCACCAGCGATTCCTCCATTGTCGCGCACCTGGAAGGTGAAGGAAGCAACGGCATCGCCGTTGTCATTGGCGAGCGGTGTGTAGGTGAGAGAGGCAAGATTGGCAGCGCTGATCTCTTGGCCTGCAGTCAGCAAAGCCCCAGCCAACCGCAGGCTGCCCCGACTTGGCAGGGTGGTGAGGAGGAGGCTCTGCAGGGTGTTGGGGCCAGTGGGCCTGGAGGCATCCACTGGATCGGAGAAACCAAAATCTGCAGCGGAGAAGGTGATGACGCTGTCTTCCAGGGCGGTGATGGTCTTGTCTGCACCAGCGGGAGGCTGATTGACCGGCGTGACGTTGATGATCAGGGTGTTGGGCGTGGGGTCGAGATTGACTCCGCCATTGGCAGTGCCGCCGTTATCACGCACCTGGAAGCTGAAGGAGCTGGAGACTGCTCCGATAGAGTTGGGCGCTGGCGTGAATATGAGGGAAGACAGGCTGGCAGCAGCAATCTCTTGTCCTGCGGAGACGGCCAGGTCACCAAATTGAAGGTTGCCTGCTGCCGGTAGTGTCGTGAGGATCACGCTTTGCAGCGTATTGGCTCCGGAGGCATCGGCAGCATCAATCGGATCGGTGAAGCCAAAATCTGCTGAGCTGAAGTTGTAAGGAGTGTTTTCAGCAACGGTGATCATGCCGTTGGTGCCTGCCGGCGCATTGTTCACCGGGGTGACATTGAAGTGAATGGTGTTAGGGGTGGGATCCAGATCCACGCCGCCATTGCTGGTGCCTCCACTGTCTCGGACATGGAAGGAGAAGGAGCCGATGCCGCTGCCATTGGCATGAACTGGCGGTAGATACCAGAGCGAAGTGAGGCTTGCAGCACTGATCTCCTGGCCCACATTGACTTCCGCACCTGCAAGCTGAAGTAATCCGGAGCTGGGAAGGCTACTGATCACTACGCTTTTGAAGCTATTAGCTCCGGCATTGCTGATGGCATCAACTGGATCAGAGAAGCCAAAATCTGCTTCTGTAAAGTTGTAAGCCGTGCTGGGCGATGGTGCCAATCTAACTTCAACTCTGTCCAGCAGAGCCCCCATGTTATCTCCACCTTGATTCAAGAAAGACAGGTCGTAAGAGCCTGTCGTGCCTGGAGTGAAGTTGAGGGTATATCTAGTAAATAAATCGCAAGAATTAACTGTGATAGCTTGTGTAGCCGTGCCAAAGTTTACATCCACACTTTCAACGCTTCCCCGCTGGTTACCAGCAAGACTGAATGCAAGGGTGTATGTTGAGCCTGCATTCAACTCTACTGACCTGCTCAGGAGACCCGACCGGGAGGAACCTCCATCGAGATCGATATAGCGACCATTGCCAGGTAGAAAATCAAAGTATCCCGGTCCACAGACATCAACGGTTCCACCATTTTTGATCGACCATCCAGATGGCACTTGGTTTGGTGCCGATGAATTCAGGTCGAAGTTATCTGAGAAGATCACCCCATCTTGCAACGACTCCAAGATGGTGATGGTCTTATTAGCCCCAGATGGGGCGTCATTCACCGAAGTAACCGTGATGTTGAGCGTGCCTGGAGTGGTTGTGAATCCATCAGAGAGGGTGTAGGTGACAATGCCGGTGCCGTTGAAGTTGGCATTGGGAATGAACTCCGTATGGCCACCATTGAGGAAGGCATTGCCATTGAGGATGGCACTGATGCCTGTGATAGAGAGAGGATCAGAGTCGGCATCGCTGTCATTTCCAAGCAGACTAGATAGGCTGATGGAGATGGCGGTATCTTCCGTGGTGGTGGCAGTGTCAACTCCTGCAATAGCTGCCGTATTGACCGCATAAAGCTGATCCAAAAACTGCAACAATCGAATCCCTGATAACACATCTGTGCCGTCGTTTCCATTGATAGCAGGCTGCAGATCCACTACCGTGGTGGTGCCGTTGGTGTTGCCACCTGTTGTGGTGATGCTGTAGTCAGCTCGGTTGCCAGAGAACAGGGCGCGGTTGAGCCCTGTTCCCCCGTTGAGCGTGTCGTTCCCGGAACCTCCCTGGAGCGTGTCGTTGCCGTCACCGCCCTCGAGCAGATCATTGCCACCCAGGCCGGAAAGCAGATCATTGCCTGCGTAGCCCCGGATGGTGTCATTGAGAATGGTGCCGATCAGGGCTGAGTCATTTCCCGGGGTTCCATCCAACAGCACACCAGTGAGGCCTGATTCCACGGAGACGTCTTGATCGCTGAAACGCAACACGCTGATGTTGCGAATGATATCAACACCATCAGGTGTGCCAGAACGGTTATCGTAAATAGTAAGGCCCGCAGCATCGCCCACCACGGAATACTGGGAGCGGCTGCCACCATAAACAGCAATGTTGGCGCCATCTCCACCATCAATGGTGTCTGATCCCCCATTGCCGCGGAGCAGATCATCGCCATCTCCCCCTAGGATACTTTCGTTGTAGCTGCCGCCATTGATGTTGTCGTTGCCGGTACCGCCGTCTAAATTCGAGCCATTCGTGTAAACCGGATAACTTGCCCATAAAGCAATATAGTCATTGCCGGCTCCCCCCATGACCGTTGCAGGAGCATAATTATTGTTTACATATGAACTACCGTAATAAATTTCGTCGTTGTCAAGACCTCCATCGATGCTGCCAGCGCCATAAATTGTGTCGTTGCCAGCACCACCAGATACCGTATTGATTCCTTCGGAATCATAGAAGGAATCAGCGCCATCCCCGCCCAGAAGACTGTCATTACCTGAACTGCCATAGAGCAAGTCATTACCTTCATCCCCGATGAGCGTATCGTTGCCGCTATTGCCATCCAGAGAA
>JBKDSV010000093.1:0-13859 GCA_046340795.1 Cyanobacteriota bacterium
CGCATTAAGACTTAGATCGATAGGGATCAGCTCCCCTGCCGTGCTGCCATCTAGTAGCGACGCCAGAGCAGAGGCGCCAGAATCTGCCTTTGGCATGGTTCGTCTGGTTGAGGTGGTTCTCAAACCAGGCAAACGGACCTGCCCACCCCTTGCAAGGCCAGCCGTGGGACCAGCCGACTGAGGTGTGCGGCCCACCCCGGCGACGCCGGGGTGGGGGTGCCGGGGAAATTACACCACTCCTGGGGACGCCAGCGGTGATTGTTCGAGGTGCCCTTAAGATGATTTTGCTTCAACCCAAAAGGAGTTCTGGCTGCTTCGATTGGCTGACTTCGGACTGCCAGAAGTCGTACCAGAAGTTGTATGGGCACTACCAGTGGCGTGCTGGCGTCCCCATGCCAGGAGCCTGTTGCGCATAGAAAAACTGGGTCAACAGTTACAGACAAAAGCCGCGAGATGCACCAGCCGAGAGCTGTTCAGGATCTCATTGAGATGGCCCAATCAAACAGTTTCTCCAGCACTCCTTTCTTGGAAGCAGATTTGACCTGGATCCAGTCGATTCGGAGCTCGATTTATCGCGGTATAATTCGGTCGTGGTCTCGAATTGTCTCGATATCCGCGCATGGATATCCATGCGCAACAGGCTCCTGCTGTACTACCTTGGATATCTTCGTGCAAAGTCTCTGCAGCTTCTCCAAAATGGAGTCCGCCGTGGCGGCCCAGATCAACAGCGCCTTGGTCTCGTTGCAAGTAGCCAGAGAAAAACTTCAACACACCAGCGACAACAACCCAAGCAGTCGCTGGCATGTCTCGCGGGTCATATTATGTTTATTTTGTCGGGCGACTTGCTGAAAAGGTCTGCAGCCAACGATGGACCGTTGTTTTGGAGATACCGGTTGCGGCCGCGAGAGTCCGTGCACTCCACTGGCTGCTTCCGTCTGATGGTTTGGTCAGTAAAGCTTTGCTGATGACTTCAGCGACCTTTTCGTCGTCATAGGTCCGAGGTCTCCCAGACCTCAGCTCGTCATGCAGTCCCTGCACGCCGTGCTCAAGGTAGCGCTTGCGCCATCGACCGATGGTATTGCAGTTCAAACCCATCCGTTCAGCAATGGAACTGTTGCTTTCTCCAGCAGCGCATGCCAGAACGATCTGCGCTCGCTGGACAAGCGAATGGGGCAATGACCGCGACTTAGCCATGCCTTTCAACTCCTGAGACTCTTCATCGTTGAGAACCAGCGGCGACAAAGGACGACCAAGCACCATGACCGAAACCTTCCCAGGATCACCTTATTCTATTACGCTTCCGGGACGGCACACTAGTGTTCCCTCCCGGACGTTCATGCGTCGTCTTCGGCCTGGTCCGCGCGTCCAGATGCCTTCCTCAGCAAGGGCTCCGGGCGAGGTACCCATCAAAGGAGTCACAGCGCATTTGCAGGACTGCACACTAGTGTGCAGTCCTGCAAGTTCATGCGTCATCCTCGGCTTGGTCCGTGCGCCTAGACGCCGTCATCAGCAAGGACTACAGGCCAGATACCCGTCAAATGATTCACAGCGCATTTGCAGGACGGCACACTAGGGAGGCTCTGGAAAACCCCTCAGCGGCACCCGTGAGAGTGCGGAGCTCCCAGTTGGCGCAAGGGGACGTCTTCCACTGGCGACCGGTTGTCCAGGGCGTCCCTAGTGTTTCGTCCCGGAAGTTCATGCGTCGTCTTCAGCTTGGTCCGCGCGTCCAGATGCCTTCCTCAGCAAAGACTCCGGGCGAGATACCCATCAAATGATTCACAGCGCATTTGCAGGACGGCACACCAGGAGCCTGGTGCGCATAGAAAAACTGGGTCAACGGTCACATGCAAAAGCTGCGAGACGCACCAACCGAGAGCTGTTGAGGATCTCATTGAGCTGGCCCAAGCAAACAGTTTCTCTAGAAATCCTTTTTTGGAAGCAGATTTGATCTGGATCCAGTCGAGTCGGACGCGATTTATCGCGGAGTAATTTCGTAGTGGTCTTGAATTATCTCGATATCCTCGCATGGACATCCATGCGCAACAGGCTCCTGGCGCAAGCTGGTACGAGCTCCCTGGGGGCGAGTCGTCGCCTGCCTCATTTTTGCACTTGATTTTGCCCCTTTCGGCCCCGGAGGCGCCGCCGCCCGCGACCGCCCGAGCAACAAGACAGACTCCCTGCGGCACAAGGAGTCTGATGGAATGGAGCCAAGCGGACTCGAACCGCTGACCCCCTGCATGCCATGCAGGTGCTCTACCAGCTGAGCTATGGCCCCATTGATGTGGCACGCATTGCCTGCCACGAGATTCAGCTTACACCGTCGGGGGACGCTGGGCTGTTGCTGGCGGGCCCGTCACCTGTGGGGCTCGGGGCCCATCGGCTGGCAAGCGTCTGTCGCGGCGGGCTCAGACCTGGCGCCAGACCGCTACCAGGCGGCCCTGAATGCTGACCTGGTCGGCTGGCACAACGATGGGGGCGTAGGTGGGGTTCGCCGCTTCCAGGCGCACCTTCTTCCCCTGGCGGTGGAAATGCTTCAAGGTGGTGCCTCTGCCAGGCACCAGGGCGCTGACGATCGTCCCCTCCCGCAGCCCACTGGCATCGCTCACTGGCTCCAGCAACACCACGTCTCCATCAGCGATATGGGCCTCCACCATCGAATCACCGTTCACCGTCAGGGCGAACAGGCCACGGGTTTCCAGCAGGGGCGTCAGATCCAGTCGTTCCCGAGTGTCTTGGAAGGATTCGATCAAGCCACCGGCGGCCACCGCCCCCAACACCGGAATGCCCGCTGACTCCCCGTCGCCCAGGAGCTGCAGGGTGCGGGCCTGGCCCTCCTGCCAGGTGATCCAACCCTTCTGTTGCAGGTGGCGCAGGCGGCTCTGGATCGGCGCCGGCGACCGCAGACCCATGGCTTCCATCATCTGTCGGATGGAAGGGCTGTGACGGCGGGTGCCGATGTAGTCAGCCAACCAGTCGTACAGCTCTTGCTGGGCTGGTGTGAGATCGTTGGGCACAGGCAGCGCACAGTGAACTTGGTACATGTGTACCGCCATCTGGGGGTGTTTGTCTAGCGGGTCCCGTGGAATCTTCTTGCTTGAGGATATGCGCGTCCCGCAGCCATTGGCTCGTTCCCGGGCTCAGAGCCCGCCGAGGAGGGTGGCGAGCAGGGCCTGTTGCACATGCAGGCGATTTTCCGCCTGGGTGAACACCTGACTGGCCGTGCCTTCAATCACACCTGCGCTGATCTCCTCGCCCCGGTGGGCTGGCAGGCAGTGAAGCACGATCGCCCGGCTGTCCGCCTCTGAAAGCAGGGCCTCATCCAGGCACCAGCCCCGGAAAGCCTCCTGCCGCCGGCGTTGCTCGTTCTCCTGTCCCATCGAAGCCCAGACGTCGGTGTAAACGGCCTGGGCGCCCCGCACCGCTGTGAGAGGGTCGTTTTGCAGCGTGATGGCGCAGCGCTCCCCTGCCAACGTCCTGGCACGCTCCAACATCTGCGGGTCGGGCTGGAACCCCTCCGGGCAGCCGATGCGCACGTTCACCCCGAGCAGGGCGCCGCACAGCATCAGGGAATGGGCCACATTGTTGCCATCGCCGACGTAGGCCAAGCTGAGGCCGGCCAGGCTGCCGAAGGCTTCCCGAAGGGTGAGGTAATCGGCCAGGGCCTGGCAGGGATGCTCCTGATCGGTGAGGGCGTTGATCACCGGGATCGAAGCCCAGTGGGCGTAGTCGTCGAGCTCGTCCTGGCCGAAGGTGCGCACCGCCAGGGCATCGAGATAGCGGCTCAACACCCGTGCGGTGTCGGCCAGGGGCTCGCCGCGCCCCAGCTGGGTGACGGCGGGATCAAGATCGATGGTCTGGCCCCCCAGCCGCGCCATGGCGACGGTGAAACTCACCCGGGTGCGGGTGGAGGCCTTGGTGAAGATCAGACCCAGGGTGCGGCCGGCGAGGTCGCAGCGGCGCCGACCGGCCTTGAGCTCAGCCGCCAGGTCCAGCAGGGCCTCGGTCTGGGGCCCATCCAGGTCGGCGGAGGAGAGATAGTTGCGCCCCTTGAGCCCCGCCAGGGCAAGGGGGCTGCCACCGTCTGCCATCGCACGATCCCAAAGACCCCTTATCCGAGATGAAGGGGTCTGCCGTCAAGGGTGGTGGCCGTCAACCGGCACAGGGATCTGGCGAGATGGTGGCAACGGGCGGTGGCCATGGCGGTGAGCGGCGGCGGTCAGACCAGCGCCACCGCTTCCGGCGGCATGACGCTGCTGGCCAGAAGTCCTTTCAGCGCGTCGCCCTCGATCACCTCCTTCTCCAGGATCTCCTTGGAAATGGACTCCAGCAACTCGCGGTTGTGACGCAGGATGGTCAAGGCCCGCTCATGGCCCCGATCCACCAGGCCGCGCACCTCCCGGTCGATCGCCTCCGCCGTGGAATCGCTCACCACCCGGCGGGGATTGTTGCCGCCGCCCAGGAAACGGCTGCCCCCCTGTTTGTCGTAGGCCAGGGGGCCGAGGGTGTCGCTCATGCCGTAGGTGCCCACCATCTGCTCGGCGATATCGGTGGCGCGCTGCAGGTCGTTGGCGGCACCGGTGGTGACCTCACCGAAGACGATTTCCTCGGCGCTGCGGCCCCCCAGCAGGGTGGCGATCTGCCCTTCGAGGTCCTCCTTGGAGTTCAAGAAGCGCTCCTCAGTGGGCAGCTGCAGCGTGTAACCCAGGGCGGCCATGCCCCGCGGCACGATCGAAATCTTCGCCACCTTGCTGCCGCCCGGCATCAGGTGACCGACGATGGCGTGGCCCACCTCGTGGTAGGCCACCACTTTCTTCTCGTCGGGCTGCAGCACGCGACTGCGCTTCTCCAAGCCGGCCACGACACGCTCGATCGCCTCGTTGAGGTCCCCCTGCTCCACGCTGGTGCGATGCACCCGGGCCGCGAGCAGGGCCGCCTCGTTCACCAGGTTCGCCAGATCGGCGCCAGCAAAGCCACTGGTCGACTGGGCAATGCGGTCGAGGTCGACATCCGCTGCCAGCTTCACCTTCTTGGCGTAGATGTCGAGGATGGTGCGACGGCCGGAGAGATCGGGGCGATCCACCAGCACCTGCCGATCAAAGCGGCCGGGTCGCAAGAGCGCGGGATCGAGGGTCTCAGGCTGGTTGGTGGCCGCCAGCACGATCACCGGCTTGTCCTTGGCGGTGAAGCCATCCATCTCTGTGAGCAGCTGGTTGAGGGTCTGCTCCCGTTCGTCGTTGCCGCCCACCACACCCATCGAGCCGGAACGGCTCTTGCCGATCGCATCGAGCTCATCAATGAAGATGATGCAAGGGGCCTTCTTTTTCGCCTCCTCAAACAGATCGCGCACACGGGCGGCACCGGCACCAACGAACAGCTCAACGAATTCCGACCCGGAGATGATGAAGAACGGCACGCTGGCCTCCCCGGCGACAGCCTTGGAGAGCAGGGTCTTCCCCGTGCCCGGAGGGCCCACCAGCAGCACCCCTTTGGGAATGCGGGCGCCAATGGCCAGGTAGCGCTCGGGCGTTTTCAAGAAGTCCACGATTTCTGTCAACTCCGCCTTGGCCTCGTCCACACCGGCCACATCAGCAAAGGTGACGCGGGATTCCTCATCCGGCACGTAGACCTTGGCCTTGCTCTTGGTGAAGCTCAGGGCGCCCTGGGCTCCCCCCATCTGCCGGCGGGCAAAGAACTGCAACACCAGAATGAAAATCAAAGGCGGCACCACCCAGCTCAGGATCGTGGTGAAGAAGTTGGGTTTGGCTGGTGGTGCCGCAGCGAATTCCACGCCGTGCTGCTCCAGGCGCTGGGGCAGTTCCATGTCGAAGATCGGTGTGGTTGCCAAGACCGTGGGCGCCCCCTCCACAGGAGGTGCTTTGAGCTCGTAACGGATCTGGTCGGAGGTGATGTAAGCCCGTTGAACGTTGTCGGCATCCACCTGGCCAATGAACAGGGAGTAGGGAACCCGTGGCACCTGGCTGCCGGGATTGGTGAGCACATTGCTGAGCAGGAAGAGCGCTCCCAGGCCGATCAACAACAGATTGATCAGGCCAAAACGCCGCGTCGGGCGGTTGTCATCCTGGCGGAGGGCCATGCGGCAATGGGGACGGAATCGACCCAAGCTAGGCAACACCGCTTCCTCCCGTCCTCTCGCGAAGGCAGGAGAACCGAACGCTACCCCCTCCGCCATGCGGCGGCCGCCCCTCTCGCCGGGCCTGGCGGCGCACCCCCAATCCCGAGAGCAGGTGCACCCGGACAAGCCCCTGCTGCCGCAATGGCAGGAGCAGGCCGCCTGCGGGTGAGCCTGGCGTTCTGGGGGCTGCCGCCGGACTGGACGCAAGGAGCCCTGGGCCTGCGGAAACGGAAGGTCGTGTAGCCCCACCCCCCGGAGGCTAAGGAGGCTCTGGACAACCCCTCAGCGGCACCCGTGCGAGCGCGGAGCTCCCCGTTGGCGCAAGGGACAGCTTTCACTGGCGACCGATTGTCCAGAGCTTCCCTAAGCGGTCCAGGGGAGTCCTGCCCGGCTTAGCCTTGGCTGGATCCTCCTTTCCGCCACCCGCAGCCCATGAGCCTTGAGCACTTGGATGCCTTCTTGGCCCATGCCAATGGGCATCCCGAGCTGGCCCAACGCCTCCATGATCCCAACCAACCCCTGGAGCTCGAGGAGTTTCTGCGCTTGGCCCGGGAGGCGGGCTTTCCCCTCAGGGAGGGCGATGTGATCGCCGCCCAGCAGCGGGAGGAAGAACGGCTGAGCGATGACGAGCTGCAACATCGCGCCGGGGCGGAAGCCTGCCGCCTGCGCCATTTCATCCCCGGCTAGTGGGCCGTCCCGCAAATGTGCTGTGGATCCTTCGATGGGTGTCTCGCCTGTAGTCCTTGCTGATGAACGTATCGAGGCGCACGGACTAAGCCGGGGATGACGCATGAACTTGCGGGACTGCACACCAGGGGCCTGTTCCCGCTCCCTCTGCTGGCCCGTTGGTCCCGATGCTTTCTTCCCCTTCTCCCTACCGCCTGGTCCATGCATTCTCCTCCCCCTCCCTGGTCGCGCCCCGGCTTGCCCGAGCGGGTCGCGGATTACCCTCGCCCACCGGCTCTGGAACGGCTGGAGAGGCCCGTGCGCATCGAGGTGGCAGGTCTCCTGTTGGCTGAGGCGCCGTGGGTGTGGCGGGTGCTGGAAACCTTTCACCCCCCCACCATCTATCTGTCGCCCGAAGCCTTCCGCGCTGAGCTGCTGCGGCCCGCTGAGGGCCGCAGCGTTTGTGAATGGAAGGGTGTGGCCCGCTATTTCGATGTGGTCGGCGCGGGGCCAACGCGCCAGCGAGCTCTCTGGTGCTACGACGCCCCCTGGGAACCTTATGGCGCCCTGGCGGGTTGCTTGGCGGTGTACCCCGGCCGCGTGGATGCCTGCTGGCTCGGGGGAGAGCGGGTGCAACCGCAACCCGGGGGCTTTTATGGCGGCTGGATCACCAGCCAGGTGGAGGGTCCCTTCAAGGGCGACCCTCTCCACCCGGAGCTGATCTGAGCGAAGCCGGTTCCCGCTGTTCCGCCAGCGCTCCTTGCTGAAAGGCCACCTGCTCGCTCACTTCCAGCAGGAGGTCTTGGCGCAGGGCGTGAAAGGCATCGAGATCGCTGTTCACAACGCACTCCAGCCGCAGCCGCAGGGCGCCCCCGGTGAGGGCGGTGAACGCCACCCGCGGCGCGGGGTCCTGTCGCACAAGGCGATGATCCGCCAGCCATTGCCGCAGGGTGGCGACGATGGCTTCCGCCCGGGCTCTGGCAAGCGGCGCCAGGTCGATCTCCAGCACCAGCCGGCGATGGGGCCGGCGGCTGCTGTTCACCACGGCGGAATGGGTGAAGAAGCCATTGGGCAGGTAGAGCGGCTCGCCATCCGGGGTGAGCAGCTCAGTGGTGAACAGGCCGATCGCCCGCACCCGACCGGCAAAGCGCTGGCTGGGCAGCTCGATCTGATCCCCTACGGCAAAGGGGCGGTTGAGATAGATCATCAACCCGCTCAGGAGGTTTTCCACGAGCGTTTTGGCGCCAAAGCCCAGGGCCGCCGCGCCCAAGCCGCTGGCGGTGAGCAGCACCGCCGCCGAAACCCCCAGGAGTTTGAGCACCGCCAGGCTGCCCAGCAGGGCCACCAGACCGGTCACGGTCTTGTCGATCAGGTCGAGGGCGGAGTCCCGCTCCCGCTGGTCGCGGCCTGGCCACCACTCCCCGTCCCGGGCCAGCCGGCGCAACAGGGTGGTCTTGAGACGCAGCAAGGTCCACATCACCCCGAGGGTGAGCAGGGCATCCCGCACCCCTGCCGGATCACTGGGCAGATCCCAGCCCATGGCCTCCAACCGGCCCTGCAGCCAGCCCGTCAGAGCGGCCACTAGCAGGGTGAGCGCCACACTGAGCCGGGCGCGCCGCAGCAGCAGCTCGCCGATGGAGTCCCGCGGCAATCGGGAGGCCAGCAGGTCCAGACCCAACCAGGCCACCGCCGCCAGCAAGGGAGCCGAGAGCGGCACAGGAAGCTGCAGCGGCCCCGCCAGCGGCCTCATCCGGCGCCCGAGGGGGAGCCCACGGCCCCTGTCCAGAGGAGGTCGCCGTCCAGCCAGGCCAGTTCCGCGGCCAGGAGCGGCCAAACCTCCGCCATGGTCTGGGCCCGCAGGCGGGCGAGGGGGGTGCGGGCTGGATCGCCGCCCAGCAGCTTGGGGGCGATCACCGCCACCACCTCCTGCACACAGCCCTCCTGGAGGGCAGCGGCGGCGAGGGTGGGTCCGCATTCCCAGAGCACCTGGTTGCAGCCGCGCGACGCCAACGCTTCCAGCAGGGGCAGCGGGCCGCAGCGGTGCAAGGGCAGACGGGGCACGCCGAGGCCATCGAGACGGTCGCGGGCCTCAGCGCTGGCCTCCGGTCCATGGGCCACCAAAACGGGCCCCTCCTCCTGCCGCCAGAGCCGGGCCGCGGTCGGCAGATCCAGAGTCCGGCTGAGCACCACCCGCAGGGGCTCGGGAGCACGCCGTCCCCGGCTGGTCAGCCGGGGGTCGTCGGCCCGCAGGGTGCCTCCCCCCACCATCACCGCGTCACAGCGGGCCCGCAGCTGATGCACCCAATCGCGGGCGGGCGGGCCGCTGATCCATTGGCTCTCGCCGTTGGGCAGGGCCGTGCGGCCATCCAGGCTCATGGCCCACTTGAGCAGCGCCAGGGGCCGGCCATGGCGGCAGCGGTGGAGGAAGGCGCGGTTCTGCGCCTGCGCCTGCGCCTCCCGCACCCCCGCGATCACCTCCAGCCCCGCCGCCCGCAACCGGGCCAGACCCTGCCCCGCCACCCGCGGATCCGGATCCGTCAGGGCCACCACCACCCGCGCCACCCCCGCCGCGATCACCGCCTCGCAACAGGGGGGCGTACGTCCGTGGTGGCAACAGGGCTCAAGGGTGACCACAAGGGTGCCGCCCCGGGCCCGTTCTCCCGCCTGTCGCAGGGCTCCCACCTCCGCGTGGGGCTCCCCGGCGCGGGCATGGAATCCCTCCCCCACCAGGCCTCCTGTGGCATCCAACACCACGGCTCCCACCAAGGGGTTGGGGCTGGTGTGGCCCTCCCCCAGCCGGGCCAGCCGCAAGGCTCGCTCCATCCAGTCGCTCCAGCGGTTGCCTGCGGTGGCGGCAGAGGCGATTGGGGGGAGCGAAGCGGCGGCGGCGGAATTCGCCTTGGTGGCGGCTGAGGCCGGGTCGCGGCAGTCGGGGGGATCGCGGCGATCTGTCATGAGGGTGCCTCAGCCTCCTGCCAGTCCGGCAACTGACGCCATTCCGCCACCACGTAGGGGGGCACCGGCAGCTCCGTGAAGACGCCGGGCAACTCCAGTCGCAGGGGGCGATTGTTGGTCAGATCCGCCAGGAGGGGTCGCAGATCGAATTCCGCGGCGGCATCGCGGCCGTCGTTCACAAGCTTGGGACTGGCCAGGGTCACATCGGCCAACTCCCACAGCCGCCGACCACCGCTCACCAGCAGGGGGGTGGGGTGATCCAGGCGCACCCGGCCCGGGTAGCCAACGACCCGCAGCCGCAATGGACCACCGGCGGCTCCCTCCCGATAGGCCACCAGCTGCCAACTGCGGTAATCAAGATCCCGCAAGGTTTCCAGACTGCGCACCACGCCGGTGGCGGTGGTGGTGTCGGGGTGGGCGTGGATCATGGCCACCGCCGGGGCAGGCTGAAGGGACCAGACAAAGATCCAGACAAGGACGAAGAGCGTGCGGCGGAGGCTCGCCAGGACCCTGCCGATCCACCAACTCGAAACGCTCGGCGTGCCCATGCGCGTCTCCCCCGTGCCCACGTGACGGATGTTCGTGGCAATGGCTGAACTTTGCCACAGGGGCTCCGGGAGCGACACGCCGAAGCGTTCTGACAGCAGGGTGATCGCACCGAATCCGGCCAGGAGACGATCGGCCTTCTTTCGCAATGCGATGGCTACGGCTGCGCTGGCGCTGGAATGCTCAACCGTCTGCCAGACCAGTGGAATGGCCCCCGGCCATGGCAGACCACCGAGAGCACCACGACGCAGAAGCGGTTCCAGAGCAGCGTGGCGTCCAGGGCCAGAACCAAGTCCTGGCCTGGCTGTTGCCAGCGCTGAATCGCCCAGAGCAGCAGCGGGCCATAGAGCCTCTCCCGATCGATACGGGCCTTGCTCAGCCAGCGCTGAATACGCCACTGCCAGCTGGCGGCCTGGCAGTGACTCAGCGGCAGAACGCTCTTCCAGCGATCGAAGCAGATGGTCTGGCTGAGCAGCAGAGCGGCCACCATCCAGGCAGGGCTGACCAAAAGTCCTGTGGAAGCTGGGGATCAGGGCGCCTGTCCATCGGTAGACCCGTCGTCATTTGTGCCCAGCCAGGACGGTCCGCGTTCTTCAGCTCGATTTGCGGGACCTCAACTTGACGTTGAGGCAGCCCTGACCATCCGGGTGAGTAGCACCAGATGGTGGTAGTCGGCGAACCAGCTGTGTTGACGCAGGAGGCTGATCAACTCAGCATGGAGCCGGGTCTGGGAACCCATTGGGATCTGGTTCGGTTTCGTAGCCCCACGCTCCCATGGTTTCCTACCCACCCAATGCTCTGAGACCCATTCTGTCGCGAGGTTTCTCAAACTTGTGTCGGGCAGTCAGCGCAGCCCCTCTCCCTTGGAATCCCCCCACAATTTAGAAGGAAAGGTGAAATTCAGGCCAACGTATCTGCCGTGAAGGCATTGTCATTAGCGCCAAAGGGCTAGTGTTCCGTCCCGGAAGTTCATGCATTGTCTTCGGCTTGGTCGGCGCGTCCAGATGCTTTCCTCGGCAAGGACTCCGGGCGAGGTACCCATCAAAGAATTCACAGCACGTTTGCGGGACGGCGCACTAATCCAACACCGGATCGATCGCGGCTGACGCGCGATCGATCCTTGTTCGTTAGGGAGACTCTGGACAACGCCTCAGCGGCACCTGTGAGAGCGCGGAGCTCCCAGTCGATGCAAGGGATGGCTTCCGCTGGCGACCGGTTGTCCAGAGCTTCCTTAGCCTTGATCACGAAGGTCTGTGGCATCTTTATTGCTCTTGCCAAGATTACAAATATCGCAAAGAGTTTGAAAGTTATCCAGGCTGTCAAGCCCGCCACGTGAGCGTGGAACTATGTGGTCAATATGGAGAGTTGCGCCGTTATGCGAATTGCGACCACAAGAAACACATCTCCATTGATCTCGTTGAAATACTTGCCAGCGGATTGCGGGCATTACGCGAACCTTTTTCTCGGCAGCAAGCGTGGCGATTTCGGCCAATCCATCTGGGGAAGAGTGGCTCTCTTCGTCCTCTCTGTGTCTCTCCACTTCACTTTCAGACCAATTGTTGAATTCCCTTTCAAACCAATTATTTAATAGTGCTATTAGAGAGTCCAGCCGAATCGGAAGACCCTTGGCAATTTGAATATAAGAATCATAGACAGGAAAGAAGATTGCAAAGTATTCGACCAATCGAAATATTTCTGCTGACGAAATAGGAATGCGGAATGGATATCCAATAAAGTAATTGTCGATTCGACCCGTAGAGATTCTATGTCGATAGTGATCTTTGAATACCGCAAAGAAAGGCAGGTCATCAGAAAAATAAAAATCAGGGCTAATTCGAGATCCGAAGCAAAGACGGCTAATCACGCTTTCATTATCAATATGAAACCGCAAGATCTTGTCGAATGAGTCTTTGTCAAGTCCTTTTAGCCAGCCATTTTCTAGCATGAGAAAAACTCCATCTTCTTCAAGAACAAAGGCAAATCGAAAAGGCAAGATTTGTACCGGTTTTCCATCCTTACGAGAGAAGCCTGGCCACCTTGGCTGCCTTTGTCCACCAAGACCAACAAAAGCAGAACTATATCTATGCGTGAGTTCATTATTTTTGTATCTCTTTTCCCGAAAATTAGGAAAAACGCTTATAATTGAGTCGTCTAGCACCTCTATTCCATAAATCTCGCGAATTAGGGCAATTGCAGAGTGCATTACCACGCGCAGTCGTGGCAAGACCGAATGCTTAAGCGCATCTGCACGCAGGCGAGCATCGTCGACAAGAAATAAATTTACATCTTGCTCATCGAAGTAAATGCCCGATAGTGCTGATAGTGTCATGCTATGGGCTAACGCTCAAGATCAGAAGCGGGTCGTAGTATTGGCATTGGGTAGACCTACCGCTCCCGTCTTCTGCATCGTGATGTTAGGCAGGCGGCTCCTCGACAAGCCTCACCAGCCTCGCATCTCTAGCCATGTCTAGCCAAGTATATGCCTGTGGCGCTATACTGCCTTAGTGATGTCTAGATCCCACCCATCAGGAGGTCCTATGGATGCCGTGAGAAACCCATTTGCCCCTGGCGCTGGGAGTAACCCACCAGAGCTTGCCGGGCGAGAAACCATCCTGCAGGACGCTCAGACGGCGATACAAAGGGCGTTGATCGGAAAGTCGAGTCGCTCACAGATGCTGCTTGGACTACGTGGCGTAGGGAAGACGGTGCTTCTCAATAAAATCGAGGAGCTGGCCGAGGCAGCAGGGCACGTGACTTCATTTATGGAAGCACCTGAAGGAAAATCTCTTAGCGAACTACTTGTTCCAAAAATTAATCAAGCCTTACGCAAACTCTCGATTGCGGAGAGTGCCAAGGCTACAGTCCATAGAGCTCTTCGAGCACTTCGCTCCTTTGCCTCTACGTTTACGATCTCCTATGGAGACGCGTCAATTTCTGTTGATCCGGAAGTGGGCGTAGCCGATAGCGGAGAAATAGAAGCAGACCTATCTGAATTGTTCGTACGCGTTGGTGAAGCAGCTAAAGCCGCCGGCAAAGCATGGACGCTACTCATTGACGAAGTTCAGTACCTTCGCCCTGATGACTTGGCAGCTCTGATCGTCTCTCTTCACAGAGCTAATCAGAAGAACCTTCCCGTTCTTTTTTTTGGTGCAGGCCTACCACAGGTTGCTGCGCTCTCTGGTGATGCAAAATCGTATGCCGAACGGCTCTTCCATTACCCTGCGGTGGGCCCCCTTGGAAAGACAGCTGCTGAGACTGCGATTCGACAGCCGATAGAGGATGAAGGCGAGAATATAGAACCTGAAGCAGTTGACGAGATCTTCGCCAAGACCAAAGGATATCCATATTTTCTACAGGAGTGGGGGTATCAGTGCTGGAATATTGCGGAAGGGCTATGCATCAATCTTGGTGATGCCTCAAAAGCTGCAGGAGAGGCAACTAAACGATTAGACGATGGATTCTTCAAGGTGCGTTTCGATCGTCTAACTCCCAAGGAAAGAGAGTATGTTATCGCCATGGCTAAGCTCGGAGAAGGTCCATACAGATCATCAGACGTCGC
>JBKDSV010000094.1:0-5431 GCA_046340795.1 Cyanobacteriota bacterium
TGATTCAAACTTGCCACTCTGCGTTCATGTACCCAGCAGCCCTGAGGAACTGAGTCCCGATCTCATCGGGGTCTCAGCGTGGGACCTGAATCACAATCGTGGCCTGGCGCCTCTATCCAACCACTTTAAAGCAGCCCTGCCGCTGAGGGGTTGTCCAGAGCTTCTTTTGCTGAGAAAGGCATCTGGACGCGTGGACCAAGCCAGAGATGACGCATGAACTTGCGGGACTGCACACCAGGGAAGCTCTGGACAACCGGTCGACAGTGGCAGCCGTCCCTTTGCGCCAACTGGGAGCTCCGCGCTCTCACAGGTGCCGCCAAGGGGTTGTCCAGAATCTCCCTAGTGTGCAGTCCCGTAAACGCGCCATGAATCCTTTGATGGGTGTCTCGTCCGGAGCCCTTGCTGAGTACGGCATCTGGAGGCACGGACCAAGCCGAAGATGACGCATGAACTTGCGGGACTGCACGCTAGGCGCACGGACCAGGCTGAGGATGATGTATGAGCTTGCGAGATTGCGCCTGGCGGGACTGGACACCAGCCCCAGGAGGCCCAAGGCACAGCGAGCCTCCTGAGTGAGGACAGAACATGTGAAGCAGGCCTGGTGGGGTTGGAGAGATGGCAAGGAGGAAGTAAAACGGGACGACCGCTGATCCGTTGTCCCGTGGCCAGTGCTGGCGTTTCCTCTCCAGACCTGCCGGCTTCCTCCAGCCCGTGGCGACCGGCTTGGCGACCGGCTTTCTCGCGGCGGTGGGCGCGCCGGGGACGCCTCACCGCCCGCGTGGCGCGGCTTGGTGTGGCGGTTGTGCTGTTGGGAATGGTGGCGCCCCGGGTGGGGGCCTCCAGCCCAGCCGCCTGGCAGGCCTACGACCAGGAGGTGCGTTCCGCCTGCCTGAAGGCGAGTCGTCTGCTGCAGCCGCGGCTGCTGGGGGAGCGGATCGACGTGCCAGTCGCCGATGTCTCCCCGACCCAGAACACCCTCCTGATCTCAACCGTCCTGCTGGAGGGTCGTTACCGCCAACCTCACATGCGAGGCCAGAAGGGCCGTGAACTGTGCCTCTTCGAGCAGAGAACGCGGCAGGCCTCGGTGGCGGACGCCGACTTCATCGACAGGCCCCGCCCGAAGCCTTGAGGCCTCCTGCCTCCCCGCCGGCAGCCTGGATCTTCTGAACCTCCGGCACGGAAGGCGTCGTCACCCGGGCACGGATCCTGGAGGTGGCCATCCCGGGCGGGAGCGTCGCTGGTCAGAGGAAGTCTGGCCGGATCGCTTGGCAACGCTGGAGGCGTTCCCGCAGGGCCGGCCAATCGGCGTCGCCGATCGCCCGCGTCAGTTCTCCCAGTTCCCGCTGATAGTGCGTCAAGGCGGAGAGCACGGCCTCCCGGTTGCCCTGGCACATCAGGGTGCCCAGCTGGGGATTGCCGCCGCCCACCCGGCTGGTGTCCGCAAACCCGCTGGAGGCGAGCGCCCGCACCAGCTGCCGCTCCTCCCCTTCGGCGCCCGCTTCAGCGGCGGCGATCAAAGCGGCGCTCACCACCACGGGCAGGTGGGAGATCAGGGCCACCGCCCGGTCATGGGCCTCGGCGCTGCAGCTCAGCGCTTGGCTGCCCACCGCTTCCGCCAGCTGCCGCACAGCCTCCAATGCCGCGACCTCCGTGCCCGCCGTCGGGGTCGTGACCCAGGGCCGTCCCTGGAACAGTCCCCGCTCGCCAGCCTCCACCCCCGCCCGGGCGGTGCCCGCCATCGGATGTCCCGCCACAAACCTTGGTGTGAGCGGGGTCCAGACGGCCAGCACCGGCGCCTTCACCGACCCCACATCGGTCACGACAGCGCCGGCGGGCAAGGCCCGCACCAGTTCCGGCGCGGGCGCCAGCAGCTGATCCAGGGGCAGCGCCAGCACCACCATCCCGCAGCCCTCGAGCACCGCCGGGTCGGTGCTCACCCGCTGGGCAAGGCCCCGCTCGCGGGCCCGTGCCGCGGTCTGGGGGCGATGCGTCCAGGCCCGCACCTCGGCGCCCGCGCTCTGCAGATCGAGGCCGAGGGAGCCGCCGATCAATCCCAAACCCACCAGGCCAACCGGACGATCCCGCCAGAGCGCCGCCATTGTTCCGCCGCTTGTGGAGGTGTTCCAGCTTTCCACAAGCCGAACAACCGGCTCGGCCTTGCGCTGTCGTCGCCGTTGCCGTGGCGTTTCCTGCGGCTGCCTACGATCCGCCGATGCTGGAAGCCTCAGCCCATTTCCATCTGAAGGCGCTGCTGCGGGGCGAGGGCGAGCCCCGCTGGCCCCATCACCTCACCCTCAGCCGGCTTGTGGGCCGCAGCCTGCGTCGGGGCGACCCCACCCTGGTGGCCCTCACCCCCGGCATGGAGGCCACCTGGTGGCCCAGTGTGCTCGTCCCCATCGCCTTGAGCGAGACCCCCCTGGCATTGGTGGCGGGCGAGGCCATGCGCCAGAGGCTGCTGCAGGTGGAATGGCCGCGCCTGCGGGCTGTGGGCCTCCAGCTCCCCTGTTGGGAGGGGCCGAGCGCTCCGCCCGATGCGCAGCTGTGGCTGCTCAGTCCGGGCCAGTTGGTCGACGCCTGGCAGCGGGGCGAGCTGGGTGATCGCCAGCTGGTGATTCCTGAGGCGGAGCGATTGGAGGCGGAGCTGGGGAGCGCCTTGGAGGTGGTGGTGCGGCCGGGGGATTGGGATGGCCTGCGGCGCACCTTCCCGGCGGCGGAGGACGCTCTGCTGAGCCTGCACGAACGCCTGAGCCGGCGGCTGTTCAGCCAGCCTCGCCATCCCCACCAGTTGGTCCCTGTCGAGGCCCACGAGGAGGTGCCTCTGCGGGATCTGTTGGCAGTTCTGCGGCCGTTGCCCGAGCCCTGGGTGCGCTGGCAGTGCGCCGCGGGGCCGGGCTGGGCCGGCTGGGCCCGCGTGAATCCGGTGCTGCTCCAGTGGCAATGGCATCGCCAGCCCTTGGACCCCTTCCAGGAGCTGGCGGGCCTGTTCGCGGGTCGTGGCACGGTGTTGCTTGGGGAGGTGGCGCCGGAAGGGGCTGGCGATCAGGCCCGCGGCTGGACGCCCCGGGTGGTGGTGGAGCTGGACGATCCACCCCTGAGCGATCCTCTGCCCCTCTATGCCCCCCTGCGCCAACCCCTGCCCAACAGCCCGGCCTTCGCCGATCACCTGCTCGACCATTGCCGCCGTCTGGTGCTCGGGCAGGCGGGCCTGACGGTGATCCTCCTGGATGATCGGGGTCTGCGGGCTGGCCTGGCCAGTGCCCTGGCGGCGGAGTTCGGCTCCCGGGTGACGGAGCACTGCACCGCGCCGGAGAGCAACGGGGTGATCTGCGCGTCCTGGAACTGGTGGCTCGACCATCAACGCTGCCTGCCCCTCCCCTGCCAGGTGATTGTGGGTTTACTGCCGCTGCCGGGCCTGGAGGACCCCCTCACGGCCGCCCGCGTGGCGCGCCTGCGCCAACAGGGGCGCGATTGGTTTCGCGAACTGTTGCTGCCGGCCGCGCTCCAGCGCCTGCGACGCGGGCTGGCCTGCCTGCGGCGAGGCGGTGGCCGTGTCGCCGTGCTGGATGGTCGCCTGCGGTCCCGCGCCTGGGGCCGCCAGGTGTTTCGAGCAATGGAACCCACTGTGCCCCTGACGCGCCTGCTGCCCGGCTGAGGCGCGGAGGCGAGCGGAACCGCGCTGACGGGCCTGGCTGACGGGCCTGGCTGGGGGGGACGGGCTGAGGTCGTGGGTCGATCGGCGGGGGACTTAGGCTTGCCCCAAGCGTGTTGTTCCGATGGGAGAAGCCAAGCGCCGCGCCACCCAGGGATTGCCCCCCCGCGAGAAGAAACCGCGTGAGAAGGCCGGGTCAGCGAAGGGGGCCAACGGCCAGGGCAAGGGCACCCCAGCCGCCTCGCCCCGACTGGTGGCGTGGCTTCCCCTGACCCGCGATCAGGCGGATCGCTTCGTGTCTCTCACCACGCGGGGAGCCTGGGTGGGCATCGCCGCCCTGGTGCTGTTCTGGCTAACCGTGCGTTTCCTGGGTCCGGCCCTGGGCTGGTGGACCTTGGCGGACGGATGAGCGGGCAAGGCTGAGGAAGGAGCGCTGGTGGTGTCGGTTCGGGCACCCGCCGCCACCCCCTCCACGGAAAACGGAAGAAAATCTTAGGATTCGGCCACCGTTTCCTTGGCTGGTCATGTTCGCCCGTCTGGCTGAGCAATACCGCTCCGTTGTTCGTGATCTCGAACTCAGTCTCCAGGCCCTGGCGCACTGCTTGCAGGAGCGGGGCCGTGTGGCCAGTTGCTATGTCTGCGGGGATGGTCAGAGCCAGCACGGGGTGTCCTTTGTGGCCGATCTGGGAGACACCCATGTGGTCAGGTTCCTTGTCTCCGACTTCGGCATCACCTGGGTCGAGTCCCGCAACGGCATGGAACTGCTCAAGCTGGAAGGCGCGGATGCCATCCAGGAGCTGCACCGTGTGGCGCAACAGCTCAAGGAGGCTGTCCTGGAGCTGGACGCTGGAGGTGTCCCCCAACAGCAATCCGCCGTTGTGAGAAGACCCACGAGCTGACCTGCCGGGCTGGTCGTCGAACCAGCCCAGCAGCTCCGCACTGAGCAACGCGCGATCGACCAGGAGCTGATCGGCGCAGCGGTGGCCCAGCGTCGGCTCTGACCTCCATCTGAGGGGTGCTCCAGGCGTGATGACCACCAGCCGTTCGACCGCCGCCAGCCCCTTGGGCCAGTGCGCAGCCACCCTTCTGATGCGCCAGCGGCGCCAGACTCGGGGCTTCCGAGAGAGCCTGGGCGATGGGCTGGACCTCACCATGCTTTGGAGTCCGCCGGGTTCCTTTCGGATGGGTTCAGCGCAGAAAGAACCGCAGCGACAAGAGACCGAAGGGCCACAGCCTCTGATGCGGCTGCAGGGCTTTTTCATGGACCAGACGCCGATCACCCCCAGGTCTGATTTAAAGTACGAACCGTGCGTTGGTTGAGGCTCTCGTTGCGCCATTTCCAGCATTGCCGTGATGTCGTGCGACATCTTTTGCATGCCAGTTGGGCATCCTCAGGCCGTTAGGGAGGCTCTGGACAACCGGTCACCGGTGGAAGCCGTCCCTTGCACCAACTGGGAGATCCCCGCTCTCACAGGTGCGGCTGAGGGGTTGTCCAGAGCCTCCTTAGGGAAGCTCTGGACAACCCGGTCGCCAGTGGAAGGAGTGGAGGTGTCCCTTGCAAAACTGGGAGCTCCGCGCTCTCACAGGTGCCGCTTAGGGGTTTTTCGGAGTCTCCTTCGGTGTCGCGGATCCCGTGCCACCCCAGGGCTGCTTTAAAGTCGTTGGATAGAGGCGCCAGGCCACGATTGTGATTCAGGTCCCACGCTGAGACCCCGATGAGCTCGGGACTCAGTTCCTCAGAGCTGCTGGGCACATGAACGCAGAGTGGCAAGTTTGAATCAG
>JBKDSV010000095.1:0-28739 GCA_046340795.1 Cyanobacteriota bacterium
GACCTGAGTGCTGAAAAACGTACATTGGGGGTCCAGGCGATTCTTCTAAGCCGGAAAAGGCTGATTAGGGCCCATCCTAACCCAAGACTGTAGCTAGAATCAACTGTGGTGCAGTGGATTTGGCTTTCTCATCAAGCCCTATTTATGTACGACACGAACAATCCCTCTGCTGGCAGCACTCAGCTCACTCAGCTCACCACTGGGGAGAGTATTGATGGGGAGCTAGATGCAAATACCCTTGGCGTAGATGGTGAAAAAATTGTTTTTGTTCTTGCTAGTGACTCATCATCAATTAGAAGTAATCTCAAGCTCATCCAGCCCACTACCAAGCCGAGCCTCTCATTCGACACCGCAACCGATTCAGTGGTGGAAGGCTTTACAAGTCCCCAAACCGCCAACCTCACCGTCACTCTTTCAAGAGCCAGCACCACGCCGGTAAGTGTGCGCTGGGAAACGTTCACCGACTGGAATGATCAGAATGAGGCCGTTGAGAATTCTGATTACACAAAGGCCTCTGGAGTGCTCACCTTCAGCCCCGGGGTGAGGCGTCAAACAATCTCTGTCCCAATTCTTAATGACACCTTGTCATCAGAAGAACAGGATGAGGTCTTTCATGTTCGCCTGCTTGATCCCAGCAATGCGGTGTTAGTGCCCGGCCAAAGCAAAGCCAGCATCACCATCAGTGACACTTGGCAGGTGAGTGGAGCCAATGGTGCTACCTTCACCCTGCCCGCTGGCGTGGACAATCTGACCTTGCTGGGCAGCAGCAACATCAATGGCATAGGTAACAGCAGCAGCAATAAACTCCTTGGAAACAGTGGCAATAATCGTCTTGATGGTGGCGCCGGTGCCGGCGCTGACAGCATGATTGGTGGCCTGGGGGATGACACCTATGTTGTGAGGAACCCATTTGCAAGTGTCATCACAGAGCGTGCCAATGAAGGCAGCGACACCGTAGAATTCACGCCAGCACCGACATTGTTTAGCAACAGCTACAGCTTAGAAAATAATCTGGAAAATCTCATCTTGACGGGCACTCAGGATCTTTCAGGCAGCGGAAATGCGCTCAACAACAGCATCACAGGCAACAGCGGTAATAATATCCTGCAAGGCAGTGGGGGAATGGATACCGTCAACAATGCAGCTGCCCCAACAGCTGTGGTTGTGAATCTCGAATCCTCATCAGCCTCAGGCTGGGGCAACGACACCGTGCTGGGTTTTGAAAACGTCATCGGCTCCCGCTTTAATGACACCATCGCGGGCGATTCCGGCAACAACGTGCTCACCGGTGGCCCTGGCGCTGACCGCATCACAGGTGGGGGTGGCGCTGACAAGTTTGACTACCGCGTCTTGAGCGATTCCCTGCTGAGCCCGGGCCTCGATGTCATCTCCGATTTCAATGCCAACGCCGGTGGCGACAAGCTGCTGGTCAGCACCGCCCGGGCGGGCTTTCTCAACGGGGGTCCGGTGAGCGCCCTGAGCAACAGTGCCATCGGCACAAAGCTCACCGTCAGATCCTTCCTCCCCCATTACGCCGCCAGTTTCCAAGTGGGCAGCGGTACGGCCCTGCGCACCTACATCGCGATCAATAACGACTCAGCGGGATTCAACACCCTCACCGATGCCCTCATCGACGTCACAGGCCTGAGCGGCACCATCGACGCCAGTCATTTCGTCACGAGCTGAGGGGCGATGCAAGGAGCTCGCGCTGGCGCCCTCAAGCCAGCGCCTCGATCGAATCCTGCTATGGCCCCCTCTCAGGGGTTTTGGCGCACCCACACCTGCGCTGAACGGGATGTCTTCGCTACTTTGGCGCGGCACGCTCCACTGGCGGCAGGGGCTCCATCCGTCCTGACAGCCCTCGCTCCACCTCACCCCGTCCCGCGCCCGTTTCCTTGAGCCTCCCGACGTCCTCCCAAGCCACCAGCCCCCCATCGCCTCCCTGTTCCTCCCCCCCCTCCGATCCCGGCAAAGCTGAACTCCTGGCTTGTCTGCAGCGCGATATGCTCGACTTCCATCCGATGAAAGCCTGGGGCAGTCTGCTGATGTCGCTCAGCCTGTCGCTGGTGGCCTACGCACTTGGCACCCAGCTTCCGCTGACCGCCGCCGCCGCCCCCCTCTGGCTCCTTTACGCCGTGGTGACGGGCACGGTGGCGGGCGGGTGCTGGGTCATCGCCCATGAGTGCGGCCACGGCGCCTTCCACCCCAACCGGCGCGTGGAGTCCACGGTGGGCTTTGTGCTCCACAGCCTCCTGCTGGTGCCCTATTTCACCTGGCAGCACAGCCACGCGGTGCACCATGCCAATTGCAACCACCTGGAAGGGGGGGAAACCCATGTGCCGCCGCGGGCCAGCTCACCCCTCGGCCAGCGGGTGCTGGCTCTGAGCGAGCGCCTGGGGCCAGGCCTCTACGGCATCACGTCACTGGTGACCCATCTGCTTCTGGGATGGCCGCTCTACCTGCTGTTCGGCGTGGCAGGCGGCGAAGACTACGGCTCACCCACCTCCCATTTCTGGCAGGGCGGGTTGTTTCGCAACGGGCGACGGGCGTTGTTTCCTGATGCCTTTCGCGCGCTGATGGTGTTTTCCAACATCGGGCTGCTGGTGGTGCTACTGGCGCTGGCCTTGGCCGCATGGCAGTTTTCCTTGGCGCGGGTGCTCTGCGTCTATGGCCTGCCCTACTTGGTGATCAATGCCTGGCTGGTCAGCTACACCTGGCTGCAACACACCGACACCACCATTCCCCACTTCTCCAGCGAGAACTGGACCTGGGCCAAAGGGGCCTTGCAAACGGTGGATCGTCCCTACGGGCCTGTGCTGAATCTTCTCCACCATGGCATTGGCTCCACCCACGTCTGCCATCACATCAACTCCCGCATTCCGCACTACAACGCCTGGCGAGC
Source organism: Cyanobacteriota bacterium (assembly GCA_046340795.1). Lineage (GTDB taxonomy): Bacteria > Cyanobacteriota > Cyanobacteriia > PCC-6307 > Cyanobiaceae > Cyanobium. The sequence continues at coordinate 2,903 of JBKDSV010000095.1, forward strand.
CACCGCTGTGCTGAGGGAACGCTTCCCTGATCTAGTGCGCCACGATCCCACCCCGATCCATGAGGCACTGTGGCGGGTGGCCAGCCGCTGCGCGGTGGTGCGTCAGCAGGGTCCGGGTGGCGGTTTCTACTACGAGCCCCTGCCCATCGGGCCTGAGTGAGGCTCAGGCCCCTGCCTGGATCAGGAGGGCGTAGACCATCGGCGCATGGATGTCTTGATTGAGCGATCCGCCACCCTCACCCCAGAGCAGTGAACGGTTGCCGGCCGATGATCCAATCGTCGATCGGCTTGCCCGCCACGATGTGCTCCCGCACGATGCGCTCGACCCGCTCGGGCGTGACGCCGCCATAGAACACACCCTCCGGCCAGATCAGCAAAATCGGCCCCCCCTGGCACACCCGCAGGCAATCGGCCTTCGTGCGCAGCACCACTCCCTCCGGACGGGTGGGATCCTCCAGGCCCAGGCTGCGCACCAGTTCCTTCAGGCGTGACCAGCTGGCGGCCCCTAGGGCCGGATCACAGCAAAGGGCCTTGGTGGGCGTGGCGCAGAGCAGCAGATGGTGGGCGACAGAGGGCATAGGGGGCCTAGCGATGGCGGTCGGCGGCCGCTTCCAGGGCCTCCTGCCGCGCCCAACGATCCACCGCCAGCACCTCCTCCAGGGAGGGCTGGCTCCCCAGATCGCGCTGGTGACGTTCACACACCGTTTCGATCAACCAGGGGATGGCCAGGAAAGGGATGCGCTCCTCCAGAAACAGGGCCACGGCCTGTTCATTGGCGGCATTGAGCACTGCGGGCATCGTGCCGCCCGCTCGGCCTGCGGCATAGGCCAGCTCCATGCAGGGGTAGCGCGCCGCCTCCGGCGCCTTGAAGGTGAGGCCGCCGATTTCGGCTAGATCCAACCGCCGCCAGGGCGTTTCCAGCCGCTCTGGCCAGCTCAGGCAGCAGAGAATCGGCAGTTTCATGTCGGGCCAGCCCAGCTGGGCCAGCACTGAGGTGTCAGCCAACTCCACCAGGGAGTGGATGATGCTCTGGGGATGGACGACAATATCAATCGCGTCGTAGTCAAGGCCAAAAAGATAGTGCGCTTCGATCACCTCCAGTCCCTTGTTCATCAAGGTGGCCGAATCCACGGTGATCTTGCGCCCCATCACCCAATTGGGATGGGTCGTGGCGGCGGCCACGGTCACCTTCGTTAAATCCGCCGGATCCCACTCGCGAAAGGCGCCCCCCGATGCGGTGAGCAGAATCCGCCGCAGCCCCGGCGGCGCCTGGCCGGTGGAGAGACGGGCTTGCTCAGGCCAGGGCAGGCCCTGCAGGCACTGAAAAATGGCGGAATGTTCGGAATCCGCCGGCAGCAGGCGGGAGCCACTGGCCTGGAGCTCTGGCAGCACCACCGGCCCGGCGGCAATCAATGTTTCCTTGTTGGCCAGGGCCACATCCTTCCCTGCCCGGATGGCGGCCAGGGTGGGCAGCAACCCGGCGCAGCCCACAATTCCCGCCACCACCAGATCAGCGCTGGCCCAGGCCGCCGCGGCGCACAGCCCCTCCGTGCCGCCAAGAAGCTCCGGCATCCGGGCGGGCCGCTGGGCGGGCTCCAGGCCGGCCAGACGGGCCTGGAGCGCGGGCACGTCTTCCGTTTCGGCCAAGGCCACCATCTGGGGCTGGTGCCGCTGGATCTGTTTGAGCAGCAGATCGAGGTTGCGGTTGGCGGTGAGCGCCACCACCTGGAAGCGCTCGGGGAAGGCCTCCACAATCTCCAGGGTTTGGGTGCCGATCGATCCCGTGGAGCCCAACACGCTGATGGCCTTCATCCAACCCGCTCCGCCAGGGACGGCGCCCAGTCTCCCATTGCCCTCAGCCCTTACCCCGGGCTCTCGTCCCGATGCCCTCAGCTCTCGGCCTCCACTCTCCTGGGAAGCGGCTCAGCCCAAGCCCTCCAGTGCCGCTCTCCGCCCACCGTTCTCATCCTCGGGCGCGTCGGCCAGGTTGACTGGGCCCAATGACGGAGCCGCCATGGCCTGGATACAGCGCTTCAACTTCATTGCCCGGGCCCGCCTGGAGCGGGAACTCTGGGACGCCTTCGAGCGTGGCGACAACCTGGAGACCCTGCTGGCCAAGGCGGCCCGCGAGGCCGAAACAGGTGGCGACACGGCGCGCTTTCGCCTGGAGGTGTGGCAAAGCACCGAGGCACGGATTCGCAAAATCGAAGCTCTCATGCGCGATCAGCGGCCACCAGCAGGGCCACCGCCAAGCTCGTCGCCAGTCCCGCCGCCGCCCGCAGCAGATCGAGAGTGAGGTCTTGGAGCATCGCCGCAGCCGGACGCCCCACTCCCCGGCAGCCCAGGCCCACCTCCCGGCCCGCCAGCAACCCCAGAAACAGCCAGGAGGTGCTCATTGGCAGACGATCGCCGCCAAGAAACAGCAGCAACACCAGGCCGTACAGCAGGCTGAGCACGGTGGTGGCGCCTGGATCAGCGATACGGCACTTGCCTCGCAACCGCTCCTGCATCGGTCCGCCCCCGAGGCTGACCAGCAGGGCCACGGCGCCGCAGAGCACCACCAGCGTCACCAGCAGCTCCGCCAGGCTGAGGCGACGGGGCAGATACACGTAGATGTTCGCCAGATCCTGCACCAACCACTGGCTCCAAAGCGCCAGGGTGGCCAGCCACTGCAGGGCCTGCCAGGGCAATGCTCCCGTCGCGCCGCTCTCTGCTGCTCCCCCCTTGAAAGACGCCTCAGGCCTCCAGGTCTGCGGATCGGTCAAGCGCCCCTCCAGCCAGGGAGCCAGGCAGCCATACACCAGCGCCGCCAGCCCGAAGGCCACTCCATAGCCCGTCAGCGACTTGCGCACCATCCCCCCCAGCTGCGGCGGCGCCAGCGCCGTGAGCACCAAAAAGGACGTGCTCACCGGCATCCCCAGGCGGGTGAGGCCCAGCAGGGCCACCAGGGGCAGCAGATCGCGCCAGCGAAAGGGATCGGGCAAGGGGAAGCGATCCAGCCGACCCCAGGCCGGGTCGCCCGCTCCCGCGGCCCAGCTCAGCAATAGCACGACGCAGAGGACGGCCGCCAACACCAACCCCTGCGGCCAGCGGTTGCCGCGCCAGCGCTGGCTCGCCAGAAACGGCCCCAGGGTCTGCAGGGCGTCATTGCCCATCACCGCCAGGCTGGCCAGGCCGAAGCCGGCCAGCTGCAGTGGACTCACGTCCGGATCCAGATGGTCACCCCCCCCGGTTTGTCCACCAGCTCCACCCCCTGCTCGCGCAGCTCGGCTCGGAGGCGATCGGCCTCCGGGAAGTCACGGGCCGCCTTGGCCGCCCTGCGCCGCTCCACCAGGGCTTCAATCGCCTCCGCGCTGAGCCCATCGGCGGCAGGCTCCGCGCGCCCCGGCTCCGCCACCAACCCCAATACGCTCGCCAGCTCCACCAGCAGCTGCCAACGGGACTCCAACGCCCGCTGGGCGTCGCTGGGAACCTCATCAATCTGCAACTGATGGGCCAGAGCGCGCAGGGGGCGGGCCAGATCAAAGAGCTCCCCGAGGGCCGCAGCGGTGTTGAGGTCATCGTCCATGGCGCTGATGAAGCGCTCGCGGCAGGCTGCCAGGGCCGCCGCTGGCGCCTCGGAGGTGAGCCCATCGACCGTTGCCGGGATTGGATCCGCCGCCGCTGGTATCAGGGGAGCGGGCTGGGCCGCAGCCGGCTCCCAGCCCAGGGCCGCCCGATGGCGGGCCACCAGTGACAGGGCGGCATTCAGTCCCTTCCAGCCCGTGGCGGCCGCCTCCAGGGCCGCCGGGGCGAAGTCCAGTGGTTTGCGGTAGTGGGCCTGCAGCACGAAAAAGCGCAGTGTCATCGGACTGACGCCGCTGTCGAGCAGGGCGCGGATCGTGGTGAAGTTGCCAAGGGATTTCGACATCTTCTCCCCCCCCACATTCACCATGCCGTTATGCAGCCAGTAGCGGGCCAGGGGCTTGCCTGTGACCGCTTCCGACTGGGCGATTTCATTTTCATGATGGGGAAAGATCAGATCCGCGCCGCCGAGGTGCACATCAATCGTTTCCCCCAACTCCTCGCGCACCATCGCTGAGCATTCGATGTGCCACCCCGGCCGGCCCGGCCCCCAGGGGGAGGGAAAGCTGGGCTCCTCGGCTTTGGCGGCCTTCCAGAGGGCGAAATCAAAGGGATGGCGCTTGCGGGCCTCCTCCTCTGCGCTCACCCGACCGCTGGCTCCGTCTTCCTGTTGCCCCAAATCCCGACCGCTCAACTTGCCATAGTCGGGGTAGCCCAGCACCGAGAAGTAGACATCGCCATCGGCGCCATAGGCCATCCCCTTGGCCTGCAGTTCGCCGATCAGCTGGCGGATCCCCGCCAGGCAGCGGGTGGCGCGGGGCATGCGATCTGGAGGCAGGATGTTCAGCCGGCCGAGATCTTCCATGGCCAGGCGCAGATTGCTCTCGCTCACCTCCTCCATCGTGCGGCCTTCGCGGGCAGCCCGCCGCAGAATCTTGTCATCGATGTCGGTGACGTTCTGCACGTAGGTGACGGCATAGCCGCGCCACAGCAGATAGCGCCGCAACACATCCCAGACGATGTAGGTGCGGGCGTGGCCCAGATGACAGAGGTCGTAGACCGTGATGCCGCAGCAATAGATCGACACCCGACCGGGCACAAGGGGCTCAAAGGGCTCCAGACGGCGGGAGAGGGTGTTGGTGAGCCGCAACGGCAAGGGCACAACCGGCCGATCCGCCGGCGCTGGTTTCCGGAGGCACCGTAGGAGCTGGTCGGCCCGCCCCTCAAACGCCCGCCGCCGCGAACCCCTTCGGACCCTGTCCTCAGGCTGGTCCCGCCAGGCCAATGCGTTCGCCCTGATACCGGGCCCGCTCCCGCACCGCCGCGCACCAGGGGGCATGGTCCAGATACCAGGCCACCGTTGCGGCCAGGCCCGCCTCAAAGCTGTGGCGCGGCCGCCATCCCAGCTCCGCCTCGATTCGGCTGGGATCGATGGCGTAGCGGCGGTCATGGCCCGGCCGGTCGGTCACGGCGGTGATCAGTCGCCCATGGGGGGCGCCCTCGGGATGGAGACCATCCAGCAGGCCGCAGATCGCCTCCACCACCTGGCGGTTGCTGCGCTCACCATGGCCTCCCACGCAGTAGCCGCGACCGCATTCCCCGCGGGTGGCGGCCAGCAACAGGGCGTCCACATGGTCCTCCACGTAGAGCCAGTCACGCACGTTCAGGCCATCGCCATAGAGCGGGATCGGTTCGCCCGCCAGGGCCTTGAGGATCACCACGGGGATCAGTTTCTCCGGAAACTGCCAGGGGCCGAAGTTGTTGCTGCAGTTGGTGAGCACCACCGGCAGGCCATAGGTATGGTGCCAGGCCCGCACGAGGTGGTCGCTGGCGGCCTTGCTGGCGGAGTAGGGACTGCGGGGATCGTAGGGGGTGTCCTCGGAAAACCGTCCCTCTGGGCCGAGGGAGCCGAAGACCTCATCGGTGCTGATGTGGTGCAGACGAAAGCGCTCCCGCCGCTCGCCCGTGAGGCCCTCCCAGTGGGAGCGCACGGCCTGCAGCAGGGAAAAGGTGCCTTGCACGTTGCTGGCGATGAAGGCCTCTGGTCCCTCAATCGAGCGGTCGACATGGCTTTCAGCCGCCAGATGCATCACCAGATCAGGATCCGCCTCGCGCACCGCCGCCGCCGTCGCCGCCGCGTCCGCCAGATCGACCCGCAAAACCTGGTGACGCTGCCCGGGGCCGCCCGACTCCGCCAGGGCCGCCTCAAGGCTGCTGAGATCACTGGCGTAGCCGAGCTTGTCGAGATTGAAGACGGTGACATCACTCTCCAGAAGCAGCCGACGCACCACCGCTCCGCCGATGAAACCGGCTCCACCGGTCACCAGAAGGCGGCGGCGATCGGCCAGGAGGGTGGAGAGCTCGAGCATGGGGAATCAGGAGGGGGCGAAGAGGGAAGGAGAAGTGCCGTGTGCGGGGGGCCTCAGGACTTGACCGGGACGCGAGCCAACACCTCGGCCAGGGCCTCTCGCCAGTGACGCGGAGGCAAGGCCAGGGCGGCGCGGCTGGGGCGACACTCCAGCAGGGAATAGGACGGGCGTTTCGCGGGAGTGGGATAGTCCTCCGTGCCGATCGGGCGCACGGCGGCGGCCAGGGGAAGCAACCCCTGGAGCACGCCGAGTTCACCAATCGCCACAGCGAAGTCGTACCAGCTGGCGGCACCGGCGTCACTCCAGTGGTGGATGCCGCTCACGCCCGCCTCGATCACCCGCCAGCAGGCTGCCGCGAGGGTGTGGGTGGCCGTGGGGCAACCCACCTGATCGGCGATCACAGCGAGGCTCTCGCCAGCGGCGGCTTTCTGGCGGTGCAGCCGCAGCATCGTCAGGCAGAAGTTGTGGCCCACCGGGCCATAGACCCAGCTGGTGCGCAACACGCACAGGCGATCGGCGGGGAGCAGGGCCGCTGCCCGCCGCTCCCCCTCCGCCTTGGTGGCGCCATACACCCCAAGGGGGTCCCGGGCCTGCTCCGGCCGATAGGGAAAGCCCTGGGAGCCGTTGAACACAAAATCTGTGCTGAGCTGCAACAGGCTGCCGCCAGTGTCCGCCAGGGCCTCGGCGAACGCCTCGGGCGCGCCCGCATTCACCCGCAGGGCAAGTTCCGGCTCGCTTTCCGCACGATCCACAGCGGTGTAGGCGCCCGCGTTGAGCACCCAAGCCGGGCGATGGTGGCGCACGGCCTGGCGACAGGCCTCCCCATCCGCCAAGTCGAGGCAGGCGCGCGTTGTCGCGATTCCTTCCATTCCAGGCGGCAGGGCGGCGAGCAAGGCTTGGCCGAGTTGGCCGCCACAGCCCGTGATCAGCACCTTCACAACGGCCATTACGGGAACACCTCTCCTTTGGCAACTGCTTCCGCCAGGGTGGGGGCCTGGCGATCCTTCTCTGACACGCTCGGAGAGCCTTGGCCGGGAGGGAACGGCCAAGCGATGGCCAGGGCGGGATCATTCCAGAGGATGGAGCGCTCCGAATCCTTGTCCCAGAAGTCTGTGGCTTTGTAGAGCACCTCCGCCGTCTCGCTCAGCACAAGAAAACCATGGGCAAAGCCCGCTGGCACCCACAGCTGGCTGTGGTTCTCCCCGCTCAAGAGAGCTCCGACCCACTGACCGAAGCTGGGGGAGGCACGGCGAATGTCGACAGCAACATCAAAAATCTCGCCTTGCACGCAACGCACCAGTTTCCCTTGGGCGTGGGGAGGCAGCTGGTAGTGCAGACCGCGCAACACCCACTGGCAGGAGCGAGATTGGTTGTCCTGCGCGAAGGAGGGCGTCTGCTGAGGGGGAAGCCGCAGGGCTTCGGCAAACTGCTTTTGGTTCCAGGTTTCCAAAAAATAACCACGGTCATCGCCATACAGCCGCGGCGTGATCTTGACGGGGCCGGCGATGGAAAAGCTCTCAACCTGCATGGTGATGATGTCCCCGGATGGGCTGTTCCGGCATGGCCATCCCCCCCGCAAGGGGGACCCGGCGGCTGTGAAGCGTCCGCTGGAAGGCGATCTCGCCGTCAGGAATGGCGCCCTTGCGACGGGTTGGCTGGGTCCTCACCGGATTCAGAACGGTGAGGTGAGTGTCTCACGAAACGCATAGCCGCCAGCTGAGATCTCACCAGGACAGGGTCTGGCCTACTTCGTGTCCATCCAGTTGGCGCCCACGCCGGTTTCAACCACCAGTGGCACCCGCAGCTGGATCACTCCCTCCATCGTGCGGCGCGTCAGATCCAGCACCTCCTCCAGGTCCCGCGGCGCGGCTTCCAGCACCAGCTCATCGTGCACCTGCAACAACAGGCGCGCAGCCAACCGGCGCTGGGCGAGCTGATGGTGCAGCTGAACCATGGCCAACTTGATGATGTCCGCGCTGGAGCCTTGGATCGGCGCATTGGCGGCCGCGCGCAACTGTTGGGCTTCCAGTCCTCCGCGACGGGCCCCCTCCAGGAAAATCTCCAGGGGATCCTTGCCCAGATGGCGCCCCAAACCGCCTGGATGAAAGTGGAACGTGCGCCGTCGCCCCAGGATTGTTTCCACGTAGCCGCGGCTGAGGGCCAAGCGCTCCTGCCATTCCAGGAAGGCAAACACCTTGGGATAGCGCTCTTTGAACCGTTGCAGAAACTCCTTGGCCCGGACCTGGCTCAAGCCGGTTTCCCGGGCCAGGCGCTGCGGGCCCATGCCATAGATCACGCCGAAATTGATGGTTTTGCCCAGCCGCCGCTCCTCCGCACTGACGGTCTCTTTGTCGAGCAGCAGCCGGGCCGTCAGGGCATGCACATCATCGCCCGCGTTGTAGGCGTCAGTGAGCACCGCTTCGCCGGAGAGATGGGTGAGGATGCGCAACTCGATCTGTGAATAATCCGCGCTGATCATCTGCCAGCCTTCCTCCGGCAGGAAGGCCTTGCGAATGCGGCGGCTGTATTCAGTGCGCACGGGGATGTTCTGCAGATTGGGATTGCTGCTCGACAGGCGGCCCGTTGCCGTCACCGCCTGGTTGAAATCCGTGTGCACGCGGCCCGTTTCCGGCTCCACCAGGGCTGGCAGAGCATCCACATAGGTGCTGCGCAACTTGCTGAGGGTGCGGTGGTTGATCAACAGCGCCACCACCGGATGGTCGTCTTCCAATTTTTCGAGCACGGCGGCGTCGGTGCTCCAGCCGGTTTTGGTCTTGCGCGATTTCTTGCGGTCGAGGTTCAGCGTGTCGAACAACAGCGCCTCCAGCTGCTTCGGCGAGGCCAGGTTGAAAGCCTGGCCGGCCATCTCCCGGGCCTCCGCTTCCAGATGGGCCAACCGGGCAGCTAGTTCCCGGCTCAACTCCTGGAGGTAGTCCTGGTCGATGCGGATGCCCGTGGCCTCCATCGCCGCCAGCACGGGCTCCAGGGGAAGCTCCACGTCCTTCAGCAGGGCAGGCAGGGCCGGCCCCAGGGCCGCCAACGTCTCCCCCAAGCGACCGCTCAGCCGCCAGGTGAGATGCACATCCATGCCGCAATACTGGGCGGCGACCTCGATGGGCACCTCAGCAAAACTGCTCCTGCGGCCCACCACGGCGCTGTAGCTGGCGGGGGTGAAGCCGAATTCCCGCTGGGCCATGGCCTCCAGGTTGTGCCGATCGGCGGGATCTCGCAGATAGTCCGCCAGCAGGGTGTCCATCACCACGCCCGCCAGGGGCAGACCATGGCGTAAAAGGATCAAGCGGTCGTATTTGGCGTTCTGCAGAGTTTTGGGGTGGGCGGCGCTCCCGAGCCAGGGCCCGAGGGCCTGGAGCACCACCTCCAGGGGCAGTTGGGTGGTGCTGCCAGTCGACGCCTCCCGCATCAATTCTTGCTGCGAGGGACCCTGCGAGACCGGTTGGCTGGTGGCGTCTTCGAGCCGGTGGCCGATGGGGATATAGGCCAGGTCCTGGCTGGCGGGTCCCCAGCAAAGGCCAAGCCCGACCAACTCCGCCTGGAAGGGGTTGAGAGAGGTGGTTTCCGTATCCAGCGCCACGGGCGAGCCGCTCTGCTGGTGAGCCATCAGGCGCGCGCGGAGCGTCTCCAGGGCTTCGGGAGTCTGGATCAGGTGGGGGTTCAGGTGGGGCGGGGAGGTAGGGGCGCCATCCAACCCCGGCAGCGGCTCAGGGCTGGCCGTCGCCACGGTTGCCCCCGCTGGGGTCCCCTCTCCTCTCCCTGTCCCCCCGAAGGCCGTCTCTCCCTGGTCCTTCTGGGCTGCGTCGATGGCGGATGGGGCGGAAGGGTGGACCGTTGGGCCCTCGGGAGCGGCGGCGGTCGCGTCAAGAGGGCGGACGGCCGGACGACCCGTGGCCGGCTCAGTGGCCGTGCCAGCGGGGGCAAGGGAGGGCGTGCTGGAAAAGGTGGTGGCAAAGCGGTCCGCCTGGCGCAGCAGGCTGAACAACTCCAGGGTGCGCAGGCGTTCTTCCAGGGGTTCGCGCTTCACCTGGCCAAGGGTCAAGCGGGGTGTCAGGGGCAGGGGCACATCCCGGTGGATGGCGGCCAGCAGCCTGGAATGAAAGGCGCTTTCCTTGCCCTCCAGCAACTTGGTGCGCAAGGCCCCCTTCTGCTGATCCACAGCCGCGTAGATGCCCGCCAAGGTGCCGTGGGCCCGCAGCAGGGAGATCGCCGTTTTGGGGCCGACGCCACGCACGCCAGGAATGTTGTCGGAGCTGTCTCCCGTCAGGGCCTTGAGATCCACCACGTCTTCCGGAGGAACGCCCAGCTTCTCCACCACGCCCTGCCGCCGAATCTCCCGCGGACCGGCGCCCTTGTGGCCGGGCCCCCCGCCCATGTAGAGCACGGCGATGTCGCGCTCGTCATCCACCAGCTGAAACAGATCCCGATCGCCGGAGAGGATGCGCACCCGCCAGCCCTCGGCCGCCGCCCGATCGGCCAGGGTGCCCAACACGTCATCCGCCTCGTAGCCCGGCGCCATGACCAGCGGCAGATCGAGATGCTCGCCGAGGATGTCCCGCAGATTGTCAAGGTCGGCAAAAAACTGCTGCGGAGCCACGTCCCGGTTGGCCTTGTAGGTTTCATCCGCCTCATGGCGAAAGGTGGGCGTATCGGTGTCGAAGGCGATCGCCACCCCATCCGGGCGCCACTCCGCGCAGGTGTCGAGCAGGCTTTTGAGGAAGCCATAGGTGACGCTGGTCGGCACGCCATCCTTGGTGGAGAGGCCCCCCTCTCCTCCTTTGGCAAAGGCATAGAAGCTTCGAAAGGCCAGGGAATGCCCATCCACCAGGAGCAGGAGAGGTTTGGGATCCGCCATGGCCAAGTGGTGCTGCCTGCCCGAGTCCGCCTCAGCCTGCCAGATCCGTTCTTGTCGTCCGAGGCCCGGCCCGTGCGCGCGCCTCTGCACTTTGGTTCGGCTCAGGCGGGATCCGGCCGCGCCGCGCCCCGCTGTCCCCAAGCCGGGGGGAGCCTGCCCGCGCGGGTGTGGCTGGTGTGGGGTCAGCACGGAGGCCTCCACGATCGCCAGCGGCGGGTGCCACCTCTGCTGCGAAGCTGGGAGCCTGCGGCGGCTTCCGTGGGTGTCACCCACGCGGGCCATTCCCGCCGCCCGCTCTCTGCGCGGGTTTGTCAACCGCCCCTGCCTTCCCCTGGCTTTCCGCCGCTATGCCCCGGGTTCCCCGCCGTTACGCCATCCACTTGCTTCTGAGCAGTGGCAGAGAAGAGGTGGTGCACTTCCCCACCCTGGAGACCTTTCAACAGTGGTACACCAGTGCCCTGCACAGCGGCGCCGCGCCCGATTCCTTCGTGAATGTGCCGATTGGTGAGCTGGAGGGGGAATATTTGCTGGTGCGGGCCGGCAGCGTGATCGGCCTGCGTGTTGAGCCTCTCTTCGGCAGCCTGGACGATTGAAGGCGACGCGCGTTTGAGGGCGACTCGCTGGTCCTGGTTGGGGTGCTCAGCCGGCGGGTTCTGTCCCGGCCGGACCCAGCGCCCGCTCCAACCGCCGCCGGTCCTCTCCGATCTGATGGAGCAGTCGCCAGCTGGCGATGAGATCGGGCCCCTGCAGAGAGCCCAGCAGGGCAGCCCGCAGGCTTTTCATCACCACCCCCTTCTTCACGCCAGCGGCGGCGGCCGCCGCCGCCAGGAGCTCTTGAGCCTCCGGCGTGGTGAGGCTGGGACTGTCGGGCAGGTGGCTTTTCAGGGCGGCCAGGCAGGCCTGGGCAGCGGGCTTGGCCAGCGCCTCGCTCGCCTGGGCGTCAGGCACGGGCGTTTCAAAGAAGGGTGCCGCCTGCGCCACCCCATCGGCAAGGAGGGTGAGGGAGGAGCCGAGCAGGGCGCAGAGCTCCTCCAGCGCAAGGTCAGTCCAGGGTGTTGGGCGGTCGGAACCTGTCGTGCCGTCGGAAGCTTTGGCTCCGCTGGGGCCCGCGCCGGCGATGGTCTCGCTGCTGCTGGGCGGCCAGCCCTCGGCGGCCCAAAGGGGCTGCAGCCGCTCCAGGAGATCCCGGGGAGAGAGGCCGTGGAGCACCTGGGCATTGAGCCAATTGAGTTTTTCCCAGTCAAAGCGGGCGCCGGCGCGGTTGACCCGCTCACAGCCAAACATCTCCGCCGCCTCCGTCAGGGTGAAACGCTCGCCCATGCCCTCCGGTGGCGACCAGCCGAGCAGGGTCATGTAATTGGTGAGGGCCTCCGGCGTGTAGCCCAGCGCCTGGAAATCACTGATGGAGGTGACGCCATCGCGCTTGGAGAGCTTGCGACCCTCCTGGTTGAGGATCAAGGGGGTATGGGCAAAGGCGGGTAGGGGAAGCCCCAGGGCCTCATAGAGAAGGATCTGCTTGGCCGTGTTGGCAAGGTGATCTTCGCCGCGAATCACGTGGCTGATTGCCATGGCGGCGTCATCCACCACCACCACTAGGTTGTAGAGGGGATCGCCAATCCTGTCGGCCGGGGCCCGGCGGGCGATCACCATGTCGCCCCCGAGATCTGCTCCTGACCAGCGCATCGCGCCGCGCACCAGGTCATGCCATTCGATGACCCGTTCATCGTCGATGCGGAAGCGCACCACCGCCTCCCGTCCTTCAGCGATCAAGGCCTGTTCCTCGGCGGGAGTGAGTTGGCGGTGGCGGTTGTCGTAGCGGGGAGCTTGCTTGTGGGCCTGCTGCCGCTCCCGCAGGGCGGTGAGCTCCGCCTCGCTGGTGTAGCAGCGATAGGCCTTGCCCTCGGCGAGCAACCGGGCAATCGCCTGGCGGTGGATCTCGATCCGGGCGCTCTGGATCACGGGCTCCTCCTGCCACTCCAGACCCAGCCAGCGCAGGCCGGCAAGGATGTTGGCGGTGTATTCCGGTTTGGAGCGTTCCCGATCGGTGTCTTCGATGCGCAGGAGGAAGGAGCCGCCCTCATGGCGAGCGAACAGCCAATTGAACACAGCGGTGCGCGCTGTGCCGATGTGCAGGGTGCCGGTGGGGCTGGGAGCGAGGCGGACGCGAACGGAGGGAGGAGCCGCGACCATCGGAATCTGTTCTCGCTTCGATGAGATTGAACGGGACTGACGGGGCTCGAACCCGCAACTTCCGCCGTGACAGGGCGGTGCTCTAACCGATTGAACTACAGTCCCAAACAGAGGAGACGACTGGGCGAGGGAGGACTCGGGCCGTTCCGTCGATGTTGTCACCGACCTCTCCAGTATCCCCTGCCACGGTTCCCTCCGTCAAATGGCTGGCTAGCAAAGGCTGGCTGGGGCAGGGGCGAAACGGTGGCTCGACGAATAAAGACGGGAAAGGAGGGGGAGGCCCCAAGGACAATGAACCGGAGGAACATCCAATTCCTTGCTTGTGGGCGTCCCTGTGGGCGGGAGAGGCCTCAGGGACGGAAACCTGCGGGCTCAATCAGCCGGACCTGGTTGCCACGCGCTGTGAATTCGCGGCCCTGATCACTTTGGACCACAACACGGCCACCGGATTTGACCCGGATGACCCTGGCGCGAACCCAACCCAGAGCCGCGGACTCCAGAACTTTGACCACATCACCGGGTTGAAGATCCAACTCCATGCTCGGAACAAGGAAACAACGAATAGGGGGTGCATCGGACGCGCCGTGGAGGACTTGAACCCCCGACATCAGGTTTTGGAGACCTGCGTTCTACCAGCTGAACTAACGGCGCAAGACGACGCACCCATGCCGCTACCACCAGGGCAACGACCTTGTGGCGAGGGAAAAGGCCCTCAACGATCGAAGCGCTGCTTGACCCGCGTGGCTTTACCCACCCGGTCGCGCAGATAAAAGAGCTTCGCTCTGCGCACCTTACCGCGACGCTCGACCTTGACGGAAGCCACCTGGGGGCTGTGCAACAGAAAGACCCGTTCCACACCGATGCCCTGGAAGATCCGGCGCACTGTGATGGTGGCGTTCAAACCGCCGTGGCGCATGGCGATCACCACACCCTCGTAAGGCTGAATCCGCTCCTTGTTGCCCTCGCGAATGCGCACGCCAACACGGACGGTGTCACCAACAAAGATCTCTGGCAGGTCGTTTTTGAGCTGCTCCGCCTCGAAAGCTTCAATCAGCTCGCGGGCGCTGCGCTTGCCAACAATGGCCCGCCGACCGGAAGGCGCGCTGTCAACCGCAGCTTCTGGGGTCGCGTCGGTTGTCGCCGTCTCGTCCGAAACTTCAGCCGCAGTGGCTGGTGGCGCATCTGCGGGTGGCACATCCGCGGGCGTGAGGGTGGTGCTCTCGGGAGGATCCGCAGTCATTCCAACGTCCTGAATCATGGAGCCAAACCAAGACTTTAGCTGGTCATCGGCCCTGCCCACCCCGACCGCCGATCCCCCGCCGCAGCCGCTGCCACACCAGAGCGAAGCCCGTGCCAATCATCCAGAGCAACCCCAGACCGTTGAGCGCCACGTAAAGCGTTTCCCCATGGGTGCCCAGCAGGGGCTTGAGCCATTCCCCCTCGTGCAGGGTCATCAAGCCATGGGCCCGCTCCCGCTCCCACCCCAGCCAATCGCGCAGGATTCGGTAGGCCACACCGGTGCAGGCCGTCAGCAGCAGGGGGGCCACAACGACGGGCGCCACCAGGGCGTGGGCCTGGCGGAAGCGGGCCAGCACAGAGGGCGAACGGCTGGGGGTGGACCCTTCGACCATGGCCTCACGACAGGCGACAGCCCTTCACCGATAGCGTGGAGAAGCCGTTCTGTCTCTGTGGCGATTTCCGCCGCTGCCATGAAGTTTGCTGATCTGCTTGCCACCTCCAGCGCACCCCGGGACAAAGGCGAGGCGGGGCTCCCCAGCCGTGGCGGCCCCCGCATCTCCAACCAGCGCCGCGGCGTGGAGGTGAAATCAGCCCGGGAGATCGCCACCATGCGCACGGCCAGCCGCATCGTGGCCACCGTGCTGCGCGAAATCGCTGAACTGGTCACCCCCGGCATGACCACAGGCGACCTCGACCGCCACGCCGAAAAGCGCATCCGGGAGATGGGAGCGGTGCCCAGCTTCAAGGGCTATCACGGCTTCCCCGCCAGCATCTGCGCGAGCATCAACCATGAGGTGGTGCACGGCATCCCCAGCGGCAAGCGGGTGATCAAGGCGGGGGATCTCCTCAAAGTCGACACCGGAGCCTGCTTCGACGGCTACCACGGTGACAGCTGCATCACCATCGGTGTGGGGGAGGGAGTGAGCGAGGAGGCCAGACGCCTCAGTCGCGTGGCCCAGGAGTCTCTGATGCGGGGCTTGGCCACCATCCGGGCGGGCAGCACCCTTCTGGAGCTGGCTGGCGCCGTGCAAGACCATGTGGAGGCCCATGGCTTTGTCGTGGTGGAGGATTTCACCGGCCATGGGGTGGGCCGCAACCTCCACGAGGAGCCATCGGTGTTCAACTACCGCACGCGGGATCTTCCCAATGTCACCCTCCGATCGGGCATGACTCTGGCAGTGGAGCCGATCCTGAACGCTGGCGGCAAAGGGTGCCGCACCCTCAGGGACCGCTGGACCGTGGTGACCCTCGATGGCAGCCTCTCGGCCCAGTGGGAGCACACCATCGTGGTCGGCAGCGATGGTTGCGAGATCTTGACCGATCGCGACTTCTAAGAAAGCTCTGGAGAACCGGTCGCCAGTAGCAGCCATCCCTTTGCGCCAACTAGTGCGCCGTCCCGCAAATAGGCTGTGGATTCTTTGATGGGTGTCTCGCTCGGAGCCCTTGCTGAGGAGGGCGTCTGGAGGCGCGGACCAAGCCGAAGATGACGCATGAACTTGTGGGACTAGACACTAGGAGCTCCGCGCTCTCATCGGTGCCGTTGAGGGGTTGTCCAGAGCCTCCCTAAGGAAGCTCTGGACAACCGGTCGCCAGTGGCAGCCGTCCCTTTGCGCCAACTGGGAGCTCCGCGCTCTCACAGGTGCCGCTAAGGGGTTGTCCAGAACCTCCCTAAGCCCCCTTCCGGCCCGAACGAGTGAAACAGCGAAAATAGGCCCAGCGGCTCAGGGTGGCCAGCGGCATCAGCACAAAGGTGAAGGGATTGATCGTGACGATGATCAATCCCCAGTTCCAATCCGCCTGACGCAGGATTTCCCCGGCCACCCAGTCGGCGGACATCACGCCGAAGGGATTGAGCTCGGAGCGAAAAGGCCCCAGCACCAGGCGCCTCAGGCGCAGCCCGGGGGGGGCACCGGTGCCCGGGGAGGCGGCCAGATCGAGCGCCCGTAGGCTCAGGAGCTGTCCGAGCAGTCGCTTGCTGATCTCGTAGAGAGGGCTCAGGGCGGGTTGGATCTCCGCCTCAGAGGTGTTGATCCACACCTCTGAGGCGGGCCGACGGGTGGAGGCCCCCGCGGCCGGGCCGCCGGACTCACGGCGGGCGACCTGGCGGGCGAAGAGTTCGAGCAGACGCCA
This sequence comes from Cyanobacteriota bacterium, assembly GCA_046340795.1. Taxonomy (GTDB): domain Bacteria; phylum Cyanobacteriota; class Cyanobacteriia; order PCC-6307; family Cyanobiaceae; genus Cyanobium. The sequence goes on from JBKDSV010000095.1 coordinate 19,262, forward strand.
GTGGCTCAGGGCATTGACCGCCAGAGCCAGATCCGTCGCCTCGCAATCCCGCCGGCCATAGGGATTCACGCCGTGGTTGAGCACCAGCACATCCACGTCAGCCAGCAGAGGCGCCAGCTCCCCCTCCTGGCCGCATTGCCAGCCCACCTGCTGGAGAGAAATGTCGGCGCCAGCGGCATCCCGCAGCTGAAAGGGAGCGAGTTCCCCCGTTTCGGGCCGATGGGTGAGGGCGATCAGGCGAGCGCCACGGCGATGCCAGCGACGCAGCAGGGCCTGACCGAGGGCGCCGCGGGCGCCGGTGATGGCCACGGTGAGCGGAGGGGCGGGCTCGGCCTGGGGCTGAGGGTCGGCGGGCGTGGCTGTTGGCATGGTTCAGGCCCGAGACGCGCTCCGCCCCGCAAGCTGCAAGAATCTGCCACAGCCTGGCTCTTTGAGGCCACTCCATGCCCAACCCGCTGCTGATTGGCTCCTGCGAACCGTTCAGCGGCAAGTCGGCTGTGGTACTGGGTCTGGCCCATCTTCTCCGCCGCCGCGGGGTTCCCTTTGTCTTCGGCAAACCGCTGGCCACTTGCTTGGATCCTGCGGAGATCCATCAGCCCGGCGATCCACTGCTCGACGCCGATGTTCGCTTCATCGGCAACCATCTCGGCCTGGAGGAGAGCCAACTGATCGCCTCGTTGGCCGTGCTGGAACCAGCTTCCGCCGAGCATCGCCTGTTGAACGGGGAGATGGGGCCCGTCGAGGGGATCGACACCCTCCGCTCCCGCCTGGGGCGGGAGACGGGCGATTTGGTGATCCTGGAGGGGGCGGGCCGGCTGAGTGAAGGAATGCTGTTTGGCTTCGGCTTGGTGCCCCTGGCTCGCGCCTTGGAGGCCGCCGTGGTGCTTGTGCATCCCTGGAAGGACAGCCGGGATGTGGAGCCGCTGCTGGAGGCTCGGAGCCAGTTGGGCAATCTGTTGGCTGGGGTGGTGATCAACGGCGTCCCTCCGGATGCGTTGGGATCCTTCCGTCAGGATCTGCTGCCTGCTCTGGAGCGCATTGGTCTGGTGGTGCTCGGTGTGATGCCGCGCAGCCCGCTGTTGCGCAGCGTCACCGTGGGAGAGCTCAGCCGCCGGCTGCAGGCCCGTGTGCTCTGTTCCTGCGAGCGGCTGGATCTGTTGGTGGAGACCCTGTCGATCGGCGCGATGAATGTGAATTCCGCGATGGAATTCTTCCGCCGACGCCGCAACATGGCTGTGGTGACCGGCGCAGACCGCACTGACATTCAACTGGCCGCCCTGGAGGCGTCCACGCAATGCCTGATCCTCACGGGGGTGGGGGAACCCCTGCCACAACTGATCAACCGGGCGGAGGAACTGGAAGTGCCGGTGTTGAAGGTCGACCACGACACCCTCACGACCGTGGAGGTGATCGAGGCCGCCATCGGTCAGGTGCGCCTGCATGAGGGGGTGAAAGCCACCCACGCCATCCGCCTGGTGGAAGAGAATTGTCACTTTGAGCGGCTGTTCCAACGGCTGGGGCTGCCGTAAGCCGATGAACCGCTGCTAGTTTCCAGAAACAATGCGGGCGTACGACGGGTGACCCGGTCTCTCGACCTTCCGGCTCTCGACAGGATTGACACTCTGGCCCAAGAGCTGGCCATGCTCCAGGACACGGGCAAACGCCGGATTGCCATCCTGGGCAGTCGCCATGTGCCGGTGGTGTCGATCCATCTGGTGGAGCTGGTGGCGCGCTCTCTGGCCCAGGAGGGCCATAGCCTGATCACCTCTGGAGCCCAGGGCGTGAACGCGGCCGTCATCCGCGGCGTGCTGGAGGTGGATCCGGGCCGCTTGACGGTGTTGTTGCCACAAAGCCTCGACCGGCAACCGAGTGAGTCGCGGGCGCAGCTCGACCAGGTGTTGCACCTGGTTGAGAAGCCGGAGCACGATGAATTGCCCCTGCCGATGGCCAGCAGCCTCTGCAACCAGGAGATCATTAGCCGTTGCGATCAGTTGATCTGCTATGCCTTCCACGACAGCGAAACCCTCCTCTCCAGCTGCCGCTCCGCAGAAGACATGGGCAAGGTGGTGAGCTTGCTGTTTTTTGATTGAAGCCACCTGCGCCTGAAGGGCATCTCGAAAAATACCGGTTTCGTCTGAAAGCACCGATTGAGACTCATGTCTTGGTTGGCGTTGGCCTTGTCCATTGGTCACTGCAAAGCCGATTTTTCGAGGTGCCCTGAAGTGAAACGGGTTCTTGATTAGGCAGCAAGCTCCGCCAATCCCAAACCGACAAGCAGCACGGGTCCTCTTGTTCGGGCTGGAGACTCTGCCAGGCGTCCGGCGGCTGGTCCTCCCCGGTGGGCTGTTTTGGAGCTGAGCGTCCATCCGGTCTCCACTGTCCGCGCTTCGTTTCGCCAACCGTCTCACGGCTGGCCTTGGCAAAGGCTGTCCCCTTGGGCCATCACCTGCAGGCAGTTGCCCTCCCGCCCCATCACCGTCACCCGCTGACCCGCGCTCAGGGGCTTGGTGGCATCAAGGCGGCGAGCAGCCCAGCTCTGACCCTGCCAGCGCACCCGGCCCCGACCATCGGCCGCGAAGGCCTCAATCACCTCCGCCTCCTCGGCCCGGGCAGGCGGAGACAGGGGGGTGGCCTGCGCCCCCCGGCTCAACCAGCGCCGCATCAGCCCGTAGCTGACAGCCACCAGGGTGAGAAACAGCACCGCCTGTCCCGCCACAGGCAAAGGGAGGACGGTGAGAAGCAGGGCTAACAGCAGGGCCGTGGAGCCCCCCACCAGCAACAGGCCATCGCTGTCGACTCCGAGCAACACGAGCAGCCACAGGGCCGTCGAAACGAGCAGCCAAAGCAAGGGGGAGGAAGGCATGGCCAGGAGTCACCCGAAGACAAGGTCTTTCCTAGCCTGAGATCCCAGCAAGCATGGCCATGGAAACCCTCATTCCCCTTGCGTTGGTCCTGCTCAGTGCCCTGGGCCTGACCAGCGTCAAGGTGACCAGCAGCAGCAGCTCCAAGCTGGTGGAGCGGCTGGGCAAATACAACCGGCAGCTCACTCCGGGGCTGTCCTTTGTATGGCCTGGCGTGGAGAAGGTGGTCAGCAACGAGTCGCTGCGGGAGCGGGTGCTCGACATCCCGCCACAGCAATGCATCACCCGCGACAACGTCTCCATCGAGGTGGATGCGGTGGTGTATTGGCAGTTGCTGGAGCATGCGCGTGCCTACTACGCGGTTGACAACTTGCAGGCGGCGATGGTCAACCTGGTGCTGACGCAGATCCGAGCGGAAATGGGGAAGCTGGATCTCGACCAAACCTTCACCACCCGATCAGAGGTGAATGAAGTCTTGTTATGCGAGCTGGATGAGGCCACGGATCCCTGGGGGGTGAAGGTGACGCGGGTGGAACTACGCGACATCCAACCCAGCCCCGGCGTCCAGCAAGCGATGGAGCAGCAGATGACGGCGGAACGGGAAAAACGGGCCGCCATCCTGCGCTCCGAAGGCGAGAAAGAATCACAGGTGAATGCGGCCCGGGGCCGCGCGGAGGCGTTGGTGCTGGATGCCAAGGCCAAGCAGGAGGCGCTTCTGCTGGAAGCGGAAGCCCAGGCGCAGCAGCAACGGATGTTGGCCAAGGCCCGGGCGGAGGCGGCCGCGGAGCTGGCCGCGGCGATTGAGGCCCATCCGGCTGCGGCGGAGGGTCTGCGACTGCTGCTTGCCAAGGATTGGATGGCCATGGGCCAGGAGATGGCCCGATCCCAGGGGGGCAGCGTGTTGATGGTGGATCCTCAGAGCCCGGCGAGCCTGCTGGCGGCCCTGAAGAGCCTGCAAGAGAAGGGCTGAGGCCAAAAAACGCCCCCGAGCCACTGCCGAAGGGGGGTGGGGGCTGCTGACGACGACGGTCCTGGTCCCGCGGTCATCCCGTCGTGCGGACGCTGAAGAGAGGCAACAGTGCCGCTCCCCCGTCGGCGGAGTCAGCCTCTGGCCCTGCTGCCGACCCAGCCGCGTCCGATTCCTCTCAGCCCTCCACCTCAGCCCGCCAGGATCGCCTGCAGCCCCGAGCTGTACAGCAGGGCGGTGCACAGGATGGCCCCTGCCCAGCACAGGCTGCGCAGGGGGGGCAGATTGACGACATAGGCCCCGATGTAGACCAGCCGCAGCAGCGGATGGAGCCAAGCGGCGCCGATGGCCACCACGGTCGGCGCCCAGCCGTGAGCCGCAACCACCAGGGCCAGCAGGCAGGCTGGCGCATGCAGGGTGAAGGCCTCGAAGCTGTTCTGGTGCGCCCAGTTGGCCCGCTTGCCCCAGGCGGGCAGCCGCTCGAACATCGCCCGGGGCGCGGCCAGATCGGCCGGAGTGAAATCGGCCTGGGAGCGGGCGGCTCCCAGCGGAATCAGGCTGGCGATCACCACCGCGCCCGACAGCACAAGTGACCAGGCGAAGGCCGCCCCCGCCGTCAGGCCGGCCAGGCCAGAGCCGGCCGGCCCTGCCGCAACGGCCGGAATCAGGATGGCAGGGAAGGCGGCAAGGCTGAGCGGCGCAAGACCCATGGCGGCGGCAATGACGACGTTGACTCCTGTTCTAGGGGACCCCCAAGGGCCGGCGGGCGCGGTGGTGATCCAGCGAGCGGGGGGATGGGGAGACCTTTTAGGGTTGGCTTGACAGCTCTGCAGCCCCTCTGGCCATGGCCGAGTCCTTCTCCTTTGATGTCGTCAGTGATTTCGATCGCCAGGAGTTGGTCAATGCCGTCGACCAGGTGCGCCGTGAGGTCTCCACCCGCTACGACCTGAAAGACTCCAAGACCGAGATCACACTGGAAGAGACCAGCCTGACGATCACCACCGCCAGCGAGATGACCCTGCAGGCTGTGGAAGACATCTTGCGGCAGAAGGCCACCAAGCGGAATCTCTCCCTGAAGATCTTCGATTTCCAGCCGGCGGAGAGCGTGGGCGGCAATCGGCTGCAGCAGGCGGTGAAGTTGCGCAAGGGCCTGAGTCAGGAACTGGCCAAAAAACTGAGCAAAACCGTGCGTGACAACCTCAAAAAAGTCACCGTCGCCATCCAGGGCGAGAGCCTGCGCGTGACGGGCAAAAGCAAGGACGACCTGCAGCAGGCGATCCAGCTGCTGAAAGTCCAGGAGGTGGAAGTGCCGCTGCAGTTTGAAAACTACCGCTGAAGCCTGACCCCATGCCCCAACCCGAGGATCCTGCAGAGGCCCCGCCAGCGCGGGGATGGCGGTTTTGGATCGACCGCGGCGGCACCTTCACCGACGTGGTGGCCTGCCCGCCGCAGGGCCCCCTGCAGGTGCGCAAGGTCCTTTCCGTTCAGCCGGAGCGCGCCGGGGATCCAGCGGTGCGGGCCATGGGGGACGTGCTCGGCCTGGCCGTAGGGCAGGCGCTGCCGCCGGGTCTGGTGGAGGAGGTGCGGCTGGGCACAACGGTGGCCACCAACGCCCTGCTGGAGCACGCCAGCGCGCCTGTGCTCCTGCTGCTCACAGCCGGGCTGGCCGATCTGCTGCGCATCGGTGATCAACATCGGCCCGATCTCTTAGCCCTGCGCATTGAGCGCCCTCAGCCGCTGGACGTGCGGGTGGTGGAGGTGGAGGGGCGGTTGGGTGCCGATGGTCAGGAGGTGAGCCCCCTGCGGCTGGATGGGGCCCTGGAGTCGCGGATCCGCCAGGCCCTGGCGGAGGGGCCGCGCGAATTGGCGGTGGCCCTGCTCCACAGCTGGCGCGAACCTGCCCACGAGCTGGCCCTGGGGGCTTGGCTTGTGGAGCGGGGGTTGGGTGACGCCCTGCTCTCCCACCAGATCAGCCGCCAGCCACGGCTGCTGCCACGGGCTTCCACCACCGTGGTGGAGGCGGCCCTGCGGCCGGTGCTGGGCCGCTACCTCTCCCAGGTGGAGGAGGCCTTGGGCCCGGCCACCCGGCTGCAGGTGATGACGTCCAGCGGCGGCCTGCAGAACCCAAGGCTGCTCCGCGCCAAGGACACGATCCTCTCAGGTCCAGCCGGTGGCATGGTGGGCGCGGTGGCGGCGGCCCGGCAGGCGGGCCTGGCGGAGGCGCCCCTGCTGGGCTTTGACATGGGCGGTACCTCCTCGGATGTGTTCCATTTCGATCCGGGCCGCGGCGAGCTGGCCTGGGAGCGCCAAAGCGGAACGGACGTGGCGGGCCTGCCCCTGCTGGCGGACCTGCTGCCGATCCACACCGTGGCAGCGGGCGGGGGGTCGGTGCTGCGGGCGGTGGAGGGGCGGCTGCTCGTGGGCCCCCGTTCGGCGGGCGCCGATCCAGGCCCCGCCTGCTACCGGCGCGGGGGACCGGCCACGATCACCGATGCCAATCTGTTGCTGGGCCGGCTGCCTGTCGATGCCCTGCCGGCCGTGTTTGGCCTCAGCGGCGATCAACCGGCTGATCGCGAGGCGGTGCAGCAACGCTTCGCTGCCCTGGCTGAGGCACTGGGGCTGAGCCCCCAGCAAGTGGCCCTGGGGGCTCTGCAGGTGGCGGTGGAGCGCATGGCGGAAGCCATCCGCCGCATCTCGATTCAACGGGGTCACGACATTCGCGACGCCCTGCTAGTCAGCTTTGGCGGAGCTGGGGGGCAACATGTCTGCGCCCTGGCGAGCCGGTTGGGAGTGCGCCGGGTGTTGCTCCACTCGCTGGCGGGGGTGCTGTCGGCCTACGGAATCGGCCTGGCGCCGCGACAGCTCCATCGGGAACGAAGCCTGCGGGTGCCCCTGGAGGCCGGGCCGGGATCACCGGCTCTGGACCCCAGGGGCCTCGGAGCTCAGCTGCGGCGCTGTGTGGCGGAGCTGGTGGTGGAAGGCACGCGGGCGCTGGAAGCGGTGGGTGAGCTCTTCCCGGGCCACAGGCCCGCGGTGTCTGTGCGGCTCGATCTGCGCACCGCCGCTAGTGAAGCGGTGTTGGAGCTGGAGGGGAGCGCACTGCTGAAGTCGGATCTGGAGTCTGACGATGCAGCCTGGATCGCCGCCCTGCGCCACAGCTTCGAAGAGATCCATGGTCGCCGCTTCGGCCATCGTCCTCAAGGGGAGACGCTGGTGCTGGAGCGACTGGTGGTCAGCTTGCAGACGCGGGAGGCTGCCGCGGCGTTTTCGGCAGAGTCCGCTGAACTCAACGAGGGCAGGGATGGACGGGACGGGGCTGAGGGCACTGAGGAAGACAGGCGAACCGAGGCGGGCCTGGAGCAGGCCCCGCCCGCGCCAGAGGATCACATCCGCCTGTGTCTGCCAGATCCCCGCACACCGCCAGGTCACACGGTGCAGCCCTACTGGGCGTCCGTTCCCCTGTGGCGACGGAACCAGCTGCGGCCGGGCCAGCGCTTGGAGGGACCAGCCGTGGTGCTGGAGGACACGGGCACCCTGGTGCTGGAACCCGGCTGGCAGGCGCGACTGCTGCCGGGAGGGGAGCTGTTGCTGGAGTCCCTGGAGCGGCGGCAGACGACGCCCGACGGCGGCATCCCTGAGGCCAGGCCCATGTCCGCTGCCGCCACCGGCGCTGATCGCCTCGATCCCGTGCGTCTGGAGCTCTACAACCACCGTTTTTCCGCCATCGCCGAGCAGATGGGCGTGCGCCTGCAGCAAAGCAGTCGCTCGGTGAACATCCGCGAGCGGCTCGATTTCTCCTGCGCCCTGTTTGATCGCCATGGGCGACTGGTGGCCAATGCGCCGCACATTCCGGTGCATCTGGGGTCGATGGGCGAGAGCGTCGCCGCGCTGCTGGCAGCGATCGAACGGGGAGAGCGGCCACCCCTGCGACCCGGAGATGTCGTGGCCAGCAACAACCCCTACAACGGCGGCACCCATCTGCCAGATGTCACCGTGATCACCCCGGTGTTCGTGGATGGCGGAGACCAAGGGGATCCGGAAAGCGGCGTCGCCAGGCCCGTCGCCTTTGTCGCCAACCGCGGCCACCATGCCGATGTGGGCGGGCTCACGCCAGGCTCCATGCCCGCCTTCAGCCGCCGCATCGAAGAGGAGGGCCTCCTGCTCGACAATGTGCCCCTGCTTGTGGCCGGCCACTGGGAGGAGGCGGCCTGGCTGGAGCGCTGCGCGAGGGGGCCCCATCCTGTGCGCAACCCGCAACGATTTCTGGCGGATCTGCGGGCCCAGGTGGCCGCGAATCAGTTGGGGCGGCAGGAGCTGCGGCGGCTGATGGAGGAGGAGGGCCGCGAGGAGGTGTTGGCGTCCATGGGTCATGGGCAGTGGCAGGCGGCTGAGGCGGTGCGGGGAGTGATCGATCGTCTGCGCGACGGCCACCACACCGTGGAACTCGATGACGGCGCCCGCATCGTGGTGGCCGTGCGCGTCAACCGGCAGGCGAGGCGCGTGCGGGTGGACTTCACCGGCACCTCCCGCCAACACCCCAGCAATCTCAACGCGCCGTTGGCGATCACCAAGGCGGTCGTGATGTATGTGTTCCGCACTCTGGTGGAGGATCCCCTGCCCTTGAACGCTGGCTGTTTTGATCCGATTGATCTGATCGTGCCCCGTGGTTCCCTGCTGTGGCCCGATCCGCCTGCGGCCGTGGTGGCTGGCAATGTGGAAACGTCCCAGGCCGTCGCCAATGCTCTCTATGGAGCCCTGGGCGTGATGGCCGCCGCCCAGGGCACGATGAACAATCTGAGTTTTGGCGATGGCGAGCGCCAGTATTACGAAACCATCTGCGGTGGCGCAGGGGCGGGTTTGGATCGGGATGGCAGTGGCTTTGACGGCGCCAGCGCCGTGCAGACCCACATGACCAATTCCCGCCTCACCGATGTGGAGATCCTGGAGGAACGCTTCCCGGTGCGACTAGAGCGCTTTGCGATCCGCCAAGGCAGCGGCGGGGCTGGCCGATGGCGGGGTGGCGATGGGGTGGAGCGTTGGTTGCGATTTCTGGAGCCACAGACTGTCTGTCTGTTGTCGGGATCGCGACGGGTGCCGCCCTTTGGACTCGCCGGCGGAGAACCTGGCCGAACGGGAGAGAACGCGATCCAGCGGGCGGGTGGCACCTGGGAACCATTGGCCGGCTGCACGCAGGTGGAGATGGGAGGAGGAGATCTGTTGCGGCTGGCCACCCCCGGCGGCGGGGGATTTGGGGCGGGGGAATCGAGCCAGGCAACAGGCGACTCCTAGTATGCAGTCCCACAAGTTCATGCGTCACCTTCGGCTTGGTCCGTGCCTCCAGATGCCCTACTCAGCAAGGGCTCCGGGCGAGACACCCATCAAAAGATCGACGGTGCATTTGCGGGACTGCACACTAGGGAGGCTCTGGAAAACCCCTCAGCGGCACCGATGAGAGGAGCCTGTTGCGCATAGATTTTTTATGGGCAAATCAACAAATAACGCGACCAATGCGGACTGATGCTGAGTTTTACTCCGGGCAGTGCTTCGGCGACCAGCCCGCAAAACGCAGCTGCAGCAGTCAAGTTCAGCTGACTCTGATTGTCAGCTCAGTCTCGATCGGATCAACTTGCGCTTCAAGATGGCTGGAACG
>JBKDSV010000096.1:0-7034 GCA_046340795.1 Cyanobacteriota bacterium
AGTCGGCAAACCAGCGGCAGCCGAATTGTTCGGTGGCCAGCCTCCCCCGCGCCTCATCCAGATCGGCCACACCCACCAGCTCGGCATCGCGAAGCAGGCTGAGCACCCGGGCGTGATGCCAACCCATGTTGCCGATGCCGATGACCCCTACACGCACAGGGTTCATGGGTGCTCACGGACACGAACGCGCATTATCAGCGATCCCCCGCGCCCCTGCTTCTCCCCGCGCTCGAACCAGGGTCAGCAGAAGCCCCGCCAACCCCAACCAGCCCAGCACTCCCCCCACCGGATTGGGGCTGGCGCCGCCGGGTCCCACCAGCCAGAGGGGCGTGTCAGGCCGGATCGTGAGCACTCCCTGCAGCAGGACAAACCATCCCCCCACCAGACCGCCATGGAGGCCCACCGCGCCCCAGAGCAGGCCACCATCCATCCGCCGCTGCCAGGCCAGGGCCAGACCGAGCAGCATCAACCCCACCAGCAGACCCCCCAGCCCCGCCAATCCCCAGTCGCCACGAATGTGCACGAGGCTGAAGATCAACGCCTGGGCCAGCGTGCCGCGGCCCCGGCCCAGATGGAAGGCCAACTCCCCCCAGAGCCAGCCGCGGAAGAGCAACTCCTCTGCAAAGCCCACCCCCAGCCCCAGGGCCAGGGCATTGGCCAATTGGGCCAAGGACAGATCCGGCTGCCAGCGGGCCATGCCGCTCCACAGCAGCAGGGCGCTGATCGGCGCCAGCAACGCCAGGGCCTTCCCCCAGCCCCCCAGCAAGGCCTTGACCGCTGCCGCCGGGGGAGCGACGACCCCGAGACGGCGCCAGGGGGAAGCCTCGTGCCACACCCGACGCAAGCGGGGCGGCAGACTCAACAGCAAGGCCAGCAGAGCCCAGGGGGCTGCGAAGAGTGGCCAGGCGGTGTCGGGCAGGCCCAAGCCCCGGGCCACCAGCTGCAGGGCCAGAAACAGGGTGACAAGGGCGGAGGGATAGAGAACGGTGCCACGCCAGGCGGGGCCAGCGGGCACGGTTATTCCTCGGGCTCAATCGTGCTGGTGAGACCCTTTGACTTGAGGGTTTCGCAATAAAACTCCGCTGGCTCCAGGTCGCAGACGATCACCAGACCCACCCCCGTGTTGTGCGCCTCCAGCATCACGGCGATCGCATCCTCCTCGCTCAGGCTGGGAACCACCACCCGCAGCGTTTTCACCACGTAGTCCATGGTGTTCACCGGATCGTTGTGCAAGAGCACCCGATAACGGGGGGCTGGCTTGCGCAGCCGCTCCGGCGCCTTCTCCATCACCGCCGCAGCTCCCTTCTCCGGGCCAGGCGCCTGGGAGGCTTGCGGGGGCGCGAGACCTTGGGGGGACAGGACAAAGCGTTGGTCAGCCATGGCCCGAAGAGAAGGGGGGGAAAGGATGAGACGTTGGATGGAGAACCAATATCGTAGGCGGATTGGTGCGCCTTCCCCAAGTTTCGTGCGGGTGGGAGGATCTTGACACGACAGTTCCGGCATGGCCTTTCTTCATCGCAACGATCGCATCTTCGTGGCCGGTCACCGTGGCATGGCGGGCGGCGCCATCTGCCGAACCCTGCGGCGGCGTGGCTTCGCCGAGCCCTCCCGGGGGGGAGAGCTGCTCAGCGTCAGCCGCCAGGAGTTGGATCTGCTCGATCCGGGGGCCGTGGCGACCTGGATGGAGCGGCAGCGACCGGATGTGGTCGTGCTCGCCGCGGCCAAGGTTGGCGGCATCCTTGCCAACAACAGCTTCCCTGCCGACTTCCTGCTCGAAAACCTCAAGATCCAAAACCATCTGATCGAGAGCGCCTGGCGCCATGGCGTGCGGCGGCTGCTGTTTCTTGGCAGCAGTTGCATCTATCCCAAATTCGCGGCCCAGCCGATTCGCGAGGAGGCCCTGCTCACCGGCCCCCTGGAGCCCACCAATGAGTGGTACGCCATCGCCAAGATCACCGGGATCAAGCTCTGCGCTGCCTTGCGCAAGCAACACGGGTTTGATGCCATCAGCCTGATGCCCACCAACCTCTACGGACCGGGCGACAACTATCACCCCACCAACAGCCACGTGCTGCCCGCCCTGATCCGCCGCTTCCACGAGGCCACAGAGCGCGGCGAGCCCACGGTCACCTGCTGGGGCACGGGCTCGCCCTTGCGGGAATTTCTGCATGCGGATGATCTCGGCGAGGCCTGCGTCTTTGCTCTGGAGCACTGGAATCCCGACGACGCCACAGCTCCCCGCGAGGAGAACGGCCAACCGCTCACCCATCTGAATGTGGGAACCGGCGTCGACCTCAGCATCGGCGAGCTGGCCGAAGCGGTGGCCCGGGCCACGGGCTTCACGGGCGAAATTCTCTGGGATGCCAGCCAGCCCGATGGCACGCCCAAGAAGCAGCTCGACGTCAGCCGCCTGGCTGCACTTGGCTGGCGTGCCCAGATCCCTCTGGCGGAGGGGCTGGCCAGCACTGTGGCCCTCTTCCGCGAGCAGCTTCAACAGGAGCTGGTGCGGCTGTAGGGGGGGAGCTCAAGGGGCCAGGGCGGCCTGGATCCGCCCCATCGCCGCTTCCACGTTGGCGCGACTGTTGAAGGCCGAAAGGCGGAAATAGCCCTCGCCTGCGGCACCGAAGCCGCTGCCGGGGGTGCCCACCACATGGGCTCGGTTCAGCAACAGATCGAAGAAGCCCCAGGAATCGATGCCCGCCGGTGTCTTGACCCACACGTAGGGGGCCTGTTCGCCGCCGTGCACCTCCAGTCCCGCCGCTGCCAGCTCTCGGCGAATGATCGCGGCATTGTTCATGTAAAAGGCGATCAGCTCTTTCACCTGCGCTTGACCCTCAGGCGAATACACCGCCTCGGCGCCCCGCTGCACGATGTAGCTCACGCCGTTGAACTTTGTGCTCTGGCGACGGTTCCACAGGCCCCACAGCTCCACCGTGTCTCCGGAAGCGGCCGTGCCCATCAGGCCACGGGGCACCACGGTGAAGGCGCAGCGGGTGCCGGTGAAGCCAGCGCTTTTGGAGAAAGAGCGAAACTCGATGGCGCACTCGCGCGCACCCTCAATCTCGTAGATCGAGTGGGGCAGGGAAGGATCCTGGATGAAGGCCTCGTAGGCGGCGTCAAACAGAATCAAGCTGCCGTTGGCGCGGGCATAGGCCACCCATTCGCTGAGCTGATCCCGGCTGGCCACCGCTCCGGTGGGGTTGTTGGGGAAGCAGAGGTAGATCAAATCCACCTTCTCTGAGGGGATCCGGGCGGTGAAGCCGTTCTCGGCGTTGATCGGCAAATAGGTCAACCCCCCATACTGCCCGGCCCCGTCGGCCTCGCCCGTGCGGCCCGCCATCACGTTGCTGTCCACATACACCGGATAGACCGGATCGGTGACGGCGATGCGATTGCCTGCTCCCAGGATGTCGAGGATGTTGGCGCTGTCGCATTTGGAGCCGTCAGAGACGAAAATTTCCTCCGCCTGCACCACACAGCCGCGGGATTGGAAGTCATGGCGGGCGATCGCCTCCCGCAGCCAGGGATACCCCTGCTCCGGCCCATAGCCATGGAAGCCCTCCCGGGTGCCCATCGCATCGACGGCGGCCTTCATCGCCGTGCGGCAGGCCTCGGGCAACGGCTCGGTGACATCGCCGATGCCCAGGCGAATGATCGCCGCCTCGGGATGGTCCGCGCTGAAGGTCTTCACACGCCGGGCGATCTCCGGAAACAGGTAGCCGGCCTTGAGTTTGAGGTAGTTGCCGTTGACCTGGACCATGAGGCGCGCGGCCCGCTGGGGGCTCGGGGGAACTGGGCGCGATTGTCCTATGGCGCCCCACCATCCCCCGGCGCCCGGCAGCCTGCATACCATCAAGGCTGTGCCGCCGCGGCTGCCGTGTCCGTCTCCCTTTCCGCCCCTGCTGTGGTGGATGTGGCCAGCTTGATCGATCTGGAGATCAGCAAACCCGCGCGTTATCTCGGCAATGAGCTGGGGGTGCGACGTCGCGACTGGGATCAGGCCTGGGCGGCGGCCGGTGTGCGCTGGGCCCTCACCTACCCGGAGGTGTATGAGGTGGGAGCCAGCAATCTGGGCCACATCCTTCTCTATTCCATCCTCAACACGGTTCCCGGCCAGCTCTGTGATCGGGCTTACCTGCCCGCCGCCGATCTGGCGAGCCGCCTGCGACAGCGGCGGCTGCCCCTCTTTGGTGTGGAGAGCCGCCGGCCCCTGGCAGCCTTTGATCTGCTCGGCTTCAGCCTCAGCTATGAGCTTTCCGCCAGCAACATCCTGGAGATGCTCGACCTGGCGGGTCTGCCGCTGCGGGCGGCCGGCCGCGGCGACCGGCCCCTGGCCGATCCGGCTTCTCCTCCCCTGATCTTTGCCGGAGGCCCGACCGCCACCAGCAATCCAGAGCCCTTTGCCGCCTTCTTCGACTTCATCGCCCTGGGGGATGGGGAGGAGCTGTTGCCGGAGATTGGTCTGGTGGTGGCGGAGGGTCGGGCCAGCGGCCTCAGCCGCGGCCAGGTGCTGCGGGATTTGGCCCAGGTGCCGGGGGTGTACGTGCCTGCCCTCTATGGCCCCGGGGAGGACGGGGTGACGATCGTGCCCCTGGAGGCCGATCTGCCGCGCCGGATCCGGCGCCGCACCGCCACGCCGATGCCCCACTACGCCACCGGTCTGGTGCCGCACATCGAAACCGTGCATGACCGTCTCACGGTGGAGATCCGCCGGGGCTGCACCCGGGGGTGCCGCTTCTGCCAGCCGGGCATGCTCACCCGGCCAGCACGGGATGTGGAGCCCGCCGCGGTGGTCGAGGCGGTGGAGGAGGGCATGCGCCGCACGGGCCATGCGGATTTCTCCCTCCTCTCCCTGAGCTGCAGCGATTACCTTTCCCTGCCGGCGGTGGGCGTGGAGCTGCGCAACCGGCTGGCGGATCACAACATCAGCCTCACCCTGCCCAGTCAACGGGTCGATCGCTTCGACAGCCGCATCGCCCACATCCTTGGCGGCACCCGGCGGGCAGGACTGACCTTCGCCCCGGAGGCCGGCAGCCAGCGGCTGCGGGATGTGATCAACAAGGGGCTCAGCGATGCCGATCTGCTGCGGGGCCTGCGCACCGCCATGGAAAACGGCTACCGCAAGGTGAAGCTTTATTTCATGGTGGGCCTGCCTGGCGAAAGCGATGACGATGTGCTCGCCATCGCGGAAACCTGCCGTCGCCTGCAGCGCGACTGCGCCGATCTCGGACGCCTGGCCCTCAATCTGACCATCAGCACCTTCACGCCCAAGCCCCACACCCCCTTTCAATGGCACAGCGTCAGCCATGCGGAGATTCGCCGGCGCCAGGAGCTCTTACGCCAAGCGCTGCGGGGCCTGCGGGGGGTGAAGAGCAACTTCACCGATACGCGGCTGGCCGCCATTGAGGATTTCATCGGCCGGGGGGACCGGCGCTTGGCCCCGGTGATCGAAGCGGCCTGGAGGGCCGGCGCGGGCCTGGAGGCGTGGTTTGAATCCGCGGAACGCTGCCAGGCCGCCTGGACCGGCGCGATCGCGGCCGCTGGCCTGGAGGGGCGCTACCGGGCCCTGGAGCTGGGGGATTGGACGGCGGCAGAGGCCCTGGAGGCCAGCGATCTGGACAGCTTCTGTCGCCAACCCCTCCCCTGGGACCATCTCGACAGTGGAGTGGACAAAGCCTGGCTGGCGGCGGATCTGCGGCAGGCCCTGGCGGCCGCTGCCGTGCCGGATTGCTCCTTTGACGCCTGTGGCCACTGCGGGGTCTGCGGGCCGGAACTGGGCCACAACGTGGTGATCCCCGCCCCGCCGGTGCCCCCGGCCCTGCCCGAGCGCAAACCCCCCAGCCACCGGGTCTGTCGCCTGCGCTTCAGCTTCAGCAAGAGCGGCTCCCTGGCCTGGATCAGCCACCTGGACACCCTGCGCCTGCTGGATCGGGCCCTGCGCCGCAGCGGCCTGCCGGTGAGCTTCAGCGGTGGTTTCCACCCCATGCCTCGGCTGCAGCTGGCCCTGCCCTTGCCCCTGGGGGTGGAAGGCTGCGGCGAATGGCTGGATCTCGACTGCTGCGAGCCGATCGAAGCGGATCAGGCGCGCCAGCTGTTGCAACGGCAGTTGCCCGATGAGTTGCGCTTGCTCTCTGGCCAGACGGTGCCCGTGGCGGGGCCGAGCCTGTCGCAGGAGCTCACGGCGGCCCATTGGCGGTTTGCCCTGCGGCCCGGGGCGCCAGGAGACCCGGTGGCCGAGGGGCCGGAAGCCGCGTGGCCGGAGGCGGAGGCCTGGGAGGACGCCCTGGAGGCCCTCAAGGAAAGGGAGAGCTGGATCTGGCACGACCACGACAAGAAGGGCCGCCCCCGTCAACGGGACTGTCGCCCCGCCCTCCGCCAGGTCAGGCTGAGCCGCCACGCACGGCAGGCCCCCTTGGTGGAGCTGGAACTGGAGACCAGCATTGATGCTCAGGGGTTCGGGCTGCGGCCAGAGCATCTGCGCGGCTGGCTGAGCGAGCGCCTGGAGCGACCTCTGGGCCTGGGCTGGATGCGGCGTGAAGCCTTGTTGTTGCGATCGTGCTAACGTATGAGTGCTTGGCAGGAGGGAGGCGCGCCCCCATCTCCTCACAGGCCTTTCTTGCTTCCCCTGGTCTGACATCAACGTCAGGCAAGCCATGGGGGGAGCCACGCCGTACCAGCCACAGAGCAATTTTTGCCATTCTCCAGGGAATTCTTTCTCTGGGCCAGCGCTGAGGGACCTTCAAGGTTTTCATCAGTGGGCATCACCTTGATTTTGTCTGGTCGGATGGCCAGGACTTCTGGCGTCAAGCGGAAGGAGGTTTTGATTCGATCCCTTTTCGGATCAAGCGAAGCCTCCCTTGGTCTTTCCTTGCTCGTTCTGACCTCCGGGATCAGGACACATCACAGAGACATTTTTTTCCATGCCCCAGCAGAGCGTGATCGCTGAGCAACTGCGGATCGCCGCAGTGCTCAGTGACGACCGTGTCGATGAGCTGGTGGTGGCCCAGGGCCGCTACCAGATCGGTGATGTTTAC
>JBKDSV010000097.1:0-4101 GCA_046340795.1 Cyanobacteriota bacterium
GTTTTGGGCATTTCGTCTGGGGTTGTTGGTGTTGGGGGTGTTTGGTGGCCGCAACGCACCCGGGGCGGGCTGCGCCTCGCGTGTGGCTCAGCCGGCCAGTGGCTTGTCGTCCAGGGACAGGGTATCCAGGGGATAGGTGCCAAAGAGAGTGAGGTGCTCGCAGAGCGGGCGCAGCTGATCGATGGCCAAGCCCAGGGGATCGCCGCCCGTTTCAGGCAGGATCAGATCCACAAAAAAGATGTACTCCCCCAGTTCCCGCTTGGATGGCCGCGATTCGATGCGGCTCATGTTCAACCCATGGGCGGCGAAGCAGACCAGGGCCTGCAGCACCGCTCCCGGGTGATGGGAACGCAGGGAGAAGGCCAGGCTGGCCAACGGCCCCGTGTCTTCCCGCTGGTGGCGCTGCAACAGCAGAAAGCGGGTGCAGTTGCCGGGCACGTCATTGATCGGATAGGCCAGCACCTCCAGTCCGTGGTCGCCAGCGGCCTCCTGGGAGGCGATGGCCGCCCGAAAGCGGCTCCCTTTGACAAGACGGGCCGCCTCGGCGGTGGAGCTGGTGGGCAGCTGCAGAGCGGTGGGAAGGTGAGCCCCCAACCAGAGGCTGCATTGCGCCAGGGCCTGGGGATGGGAGAGCACCTCGCTGATGCCCTCCAAGGGTCCACTGCCGAGCAGGGCATGGCGAATGGGCAACACCAGGGCCCGTCGCACCGCCAGCTCCGGATGTTCCCAAAGGCCATCCATGCAGGTGCTCACCCCGCCCTCCACCGAATTCTCCATCGGCACCACGGCGGCCTCGCAGGCGCCGCTGGCCAGGGCTTGAATCACGCCACGGATCCCCTGCTGGGGCACCAGGTCGACCTCCAGGCCTTCGAGCGCCGCCAGGCGTCGCGCGGCCTGTTCCCCGTAGGTGCCGGCTGGGCCCAAATAGGCAAGACGCATGGTCGGGTCAAGGGTGATCGATAGGATCATGCCCTGCCGGCTTCCCCTGGCCATGCCACTGGCCTTCAGCTCCAGCCAGCAGCTCATCCTTCCGGTCACGGAGTGCAGCGCTCACTTGCCGGACTACCTCAGGGAGGAGCAGCGGGTGGTGGCCTCTCTCCTGGATCCCGCCCAGCTCGTTCTCCTGGGTCCGGGCCGCTACCGCTACAGAGTGACGCGCGTGCAGGTGTTCCAACTGCAGATCCAACCTGTCGTGGAACTGCAAATCCACCATCGGGGGGATCGCCTGGAACTGGAAGCGGTGGATTGCCAACTGGAGGGGCTGGGGCTGGTCGATGACTTTTGTCTGGGCTTGAAGTCGTGGCTGGAAGCCTCGGAGCAGGGGCTGGAAGGGCAAGCCACCCTGGCGGTGAGTGTCAGCCAGCCCACCCTGCTGAAGCTTGTGCCGCCCCGGGTCTTGGAGGCCACGGGTCGCTCCGTGTTGCGGGGGATCCTGCTGGGGATGCGCAATCGGGTGCGGCAGCAACTGGTCCATGACTTTCACCAATGGTGTGGCTGCCAGGGGCGGGCCTGAGGGCAGCGTTTCCAGGCGAGAGCATGCGGCGCAGAAAGGTGCGCCGATGCAGGTCTGTGGGGCCCAGGGTTTGCAGGGCCTGGCGATGGAGGGCGGTGCCGTAGCCCACGTGGCGCTCCAGGCCATAACCGGGAAACCGCGGCGCCAGGCGCCGGATCAGGGCATCCCGCTCCTCCTTGGCGAGCACGCTGGCGGCGGCAATGGCGGCGCAAAGCCGATCACCCCCCTTGAGGGTGTGCTGCCGCCCTGGCCAGAGGCGCAAGGGAAGGATGCCATCCACGAGCACGAGCTGGATGGGTGTCTTGAGCCGTTGGAGGGCGCGCAGCATGGCGAGCTCGGTGGCGTTGCGGATG
Organism: Cyanobacteriota bacterium; assembly: GCA_046340795.1. Lineage (GTDB taxonomy): Bacteria > Cyanobacteriota > Cyanobacteriia > PCC-6307 > Cyanobiaceae > Cyanobium. The sequence continues at coordinate 1,867 of JBKDSV010000097.1, forward strand.
CCCAGACGATCGATTTCCGCTGCGCTGGCCTGGCCGATGGCCCAGGCTCCAGCCAGGCGCCGGATCAGGGGAACCAGCGCTGCCCGCTGTCGTGGACTCAGGGCCTTGCTGTCGGTGAGACCCGCTGCCGCCAAGGGGGCCTCCACCCGGGGGGGGAGGATCACCGCCGCAGCGAACACGGGGCCAAACAGGCAACCCCGTCCCACCTCATCCACCCCGGCCAGGCCCTCGCCGCCCGGTTCCAGCCGGCTCACACCGTGGCGGACGAGCGGCGGCGACGGCGGCGTGGATCGGCGTTCGGATCGTCGCCACTCTCCTCAGGTCCTTCCGCTCCTTCTGCTTCTTCCGCACTGGGTGGTTCCTCGCTGAGGGGTTCCGCACTGCCATTGCCGCGGCGACGGCTGGGCAGCTCAACGGTGACGATGTCCGCTGGGATCGCCTCTGGCAGGGGGGACAGACGCTCCTCGCTTTCCCCTTCGCCGATGCCAGGGGTGATCTCACTGGCCGTGGAGCGACTCTCACCGCCGCGTCCCCCCCGCCGTCGCCGCCGCGACCCAGAGGCACTGGCCTGTTGACGGGCGTCTTCCAGCACGGCCTCCGGATCACAACCTGGCCGTACAACCCGCATCACCAGATTGTCGCCGCTGGGAGGGGAATCCAACAGGAGCGCGGGGTTGAAGCCCATCCAGCCATAGACCTCTTCCTGGTTGGCATCCATCGGAACAGCCACGAATTCCAGCTCCGGTCGGCGGCTGCCGGTGTCCAATTCAGGCCGTGGGGGGTCTGGCGCTTCTGCCTGGGGCAAGGCCCCGTTGGTGGAGGGCAGCAATGCGACCTCGGCGCTCTCGCCGCCCCGACCCCCGCGCCCGCCCCGGCGCCGGCGCCCGCCCGTGGCCTCCACCGGGGCGGCGGCCGTGACGTCGGGCCGACTGGAAGGAACGGTGCGCACCACGCCCGGCAGGCTGGCCAGGGGTTGAAGCGTGTCTTTGCCAGGCAACACGGCCACATGCCCCAAGCCGCCACAGCTGGGGCAGACACGACCAAACAATTCATAAATGTTCTGTCCCTGACGCTTGCGGGTCAGTTCCACAAGCCCCAACTCCGTGAGTTGGGCGATCTGGGGCCTGGCGGAATCGTCGCGCACCGCCTGGGTGAAGTGCTCCAGCAATTGCAACTGGTCGCGCCGCGACTCCATGTCGATGAAGTCGATGATCACCACCCCACCGATGTTGCGCAGCTTGAGCTGGCGGGCAATTTCCGTGGCGGCCTCGCAGTTGGTCCACAACACCGTTTCCCGCGCGTTGGCGGAACGGGTGAAGGAACCGGAATTGACATCGATGACCGTCAGCGCTTCGGTGGGTTGGATGATCACGTAGCCGCCGGAGGGGAGATCCACCCGCGGCCGCAGGGCATCGCGAATGGCGGCGTTGATGCGGAAGTGCTCCAGCAGCTCCGTGGCTTCCTCGTGAAATTCCACCGTGAGCTGGCTCTGATCGTCCCCCAGAAAGCCATTCACCCGCGCCACCGCTTCCGGAGTGTCCACCACCACCCGCACCAGTTCAGGGCCGTAGAAGTCGCGCAACACCCGATGAATGAAATCCTCATCCCGGTTCAGCAGAACCGGGGGCACGGCGGTTTCAGCGGCCTGCTGGATGGCCTCCCACTGACGCAGAAGGGCCTCCAGATCGTCAATGAGCAGCTCCTCGCTCACCCCTTCGGCTTCGGTGCGGATCAACAGACCCGAGCCGGGAGGTTTGATCAACACGCCGAGGGCCCGCAGACGGTTGCGTTCCGCCTCACTGCTGATCCGTCTGGAGATGTTCACCCCCTGACCGTGGGGCTGGACCACCAGAAAGCGGCCAGGCAGGCTCAGGTTTCCCGTCAGCCGTGGACCCTTGCTGCCGGTGGGTTCCTTCATCACCTGCACCAACACTTTCTGGCGCGGTTCGAGCAGTTCGGTGATGCCGGCACCCCCCTTGCGCAGGCGCAGGGGGCCGAGATCAGAGATGTGGATGAACCCGTTCTTTTCGCTTTCGCCGATGTTCACAAAAGCCGCATCGATTCCGGGCAGCACGTTTTCCACGGTGCCAAGGTAAACATCACCGATCTGGTAGCGGCCCTGGGCCACCACCAGCTCATCCCCAACGACAACACACACCACACAAGACAACCCCAGAAGCTAACCGATCACCATAAGCTGGGGCATGGAAAAAAAAATCTCTGTGATATGACATG
>JBKDSV010000098.1:0-9954 GCA_046340795.1 Cyanobacteriota bacterium
AGGAGCCTGTTGCGCATAGATGTCTATGCGAGGATATCGAGATAATTCGAGGCCAAGACGGAATTATTCCGCGATAAATCGAGATCCGACGACGCGGCTGGATCCAGGTCAAATCTGCGTCCAAAAAAGGATTTCTAGAGAAACTGTTTGATTGGGCCATCTCAATGAGATCCTCAACAACTCTCGGTTGGTGCGTCTCGCAGCTTTTGTATGTGACCGCTGACCCGGTTTTTCTATGCGCACCAGGCTCCTAGCCAGCGAGATTAGTAACAGGAAGGGATTTCACTCCGGTAAGCGAGGAGGAAGAGGAATTTTTCGAGGTGCCCTTAAGTTCTTGACAATCAATTGGGATTTGAAAAAAGATTCAAGATTAACTAGCTCGATTAATAAATATGACATACATCACGCTTGAGGCATGCCACGGGTTGCTTGAGTTTTCGTTGTGGATATGTTGAAGTTTTCGCTCAGGCCACCAGGAGCCTATTGCACATCGATGTCCATGCGATGATATCGAGATAATTCGAGACTAAAGCGGAATTATTCCGCGATAAATCGAGATCCAAATCGACTGGATCCAGGTCAAATTTGTTTCCAAAAAAGGATTTCTGGAGGAACTGTTTGATTGGGTCATCTCAATGAGATCCTTAACAGCTCCTGGTTGGTGCATCTCGCAGCTTTTGTATGTGACCGTTGACTAAGTTTTTCTATGCGCAACAGGCTCCTAGTGTGCAGTCCCGCAAATGCGCTGTGGATTCTTTGATGGGTGTCTTGCCTGGAGCTCTTTTTGAGGAGAACATCTAGACGCGCGGACCAAGCCGAAGATGACGCCTGAGTTTACGGGACGGCACGCTAGTGTGCGCTCCCATAAACTCGCTGTGAATCTTTTGATGGGTCTCTCGCCCGGAGCCTTTGCCGAAGAAAGCATCTGGACACGCAGACCAAGCCGAAGATGACGCCTGAACTTACGGGATTACACACTAGAAGCAAAGAATCTCACTCTGGGACAGAAGGAGGAAGGGAAACTTTTTGATGCACACTTTTTGATGCACGCTTAATACTACTTAAAAACAAAAAAGCAGATCTCAGAAAATAAAAACAACGGAGCTTATTTTTCTAAATGTATATCTTGGTCTTGTTTTCTCAAGATCAGTTTTTAAGTTTTCTCCAAGCTTCATTTAACAACAGGAATATGCTTCCTATTGTAGGATTTGGAAAGAAGTCTGAGCTCACGCTTCACCTGAATTTCATACCACAACATTTTGCGACAATAAAGAAACGCTTCCGCTCCTTCTGTCCATCCTCCTTTCAAGAAGTAGGTATAAATAAAACGGAAGGTAGGCCATCCTGGGATCAAGCGCACAAAACGTTTAATGGCCGTATTGCGCCGAGAACCATGCGGAGAGATTAAATCACGAAATTTAACAGAAGATTCGAGAAGTGCTATAGCATCTTTCTGTGCATAAAGAATATGTTTTTGCTCCCAAATATCCCAGCCACGGGAAAAGGCAAAGTGCAGATATGGTTCATGGATATAGGCAATAGAACCTTCGACGATGCCCTCTTTCTGACCATGTCCAGAATCAATGAATCTTGCACGACTTTTACGCAGAATACGAAATTGCCATTTTGGAAAGTTGTCAGATTTTTTAAGCCAACGATGGCCAAGAATTGTTTTCCAGCAACAGTAAAAGCCGGCAATACGACTTGAAGCTTTGCTGATTGAATTGATAATCGATGCATGAAATGTAGATGTTGAACGCTCATCTGCATCCAAAAATAAAATCCAATCATAATGAAAACAACAATTATCAAGCGCCCAGTTTCGCTGCTGTCCAAAACCATTAAACGAATTAAAATATGTCTTAGCACCAGCGCAAGTTGCGATTTGTACAGTGTTATCTGTGCTCCCAGAATCAACAACATGAATATCATCACACCATTCTAATGATGCAAGACACCCTGGCAGATCCATCTCCTCATTCATGGTCAGAATCACAACAGAAATCATAATTTATTCACTCAAATTGTCAAAGAAGATCTCGAACTGGTTAATTAAATCTAGGCAAATAGTTTTCACTCCTCGCGAAAATGCCGGTAGGTTTTGCAGGCAATAATAGTAACGGCAGGCATCAGCACATGGATGAGCATCACTCTGGAGCAGCAATTAAAGATCCGCAGATTTGGTGATGGCCTGTGGCGACTGTCGGATAAGCCGAGCCGGATTACCCGCCACAACAACGGCTGGAGGCACAGTTCGCGTGACCACACTACAAGCACCAACAATCGCCCCTTCTCCCACAGTCACGCCAAGCAACAAGAAAGCTCGAGCGCCAATGAAGGCATCGGCTCCAATCGTGATGGGAGCGGTCTGAAGAGGCCAGTTGGGCTGGCTAAAATCGTGGGTACCGGTGCAGAGGTAAGCCTCCTGAGCCACAGTGGCTCTGGCATGAATCACCACTGGGCCCAGGCAATAGATATGGGCACGATCGCCAAGGCAAGACCTGTGATGGAGGGTGAGGTTCCAGGGGTGCTCAATGCGAGCCCGTTGGTGAACGAACGGCCAACCACGGATCGAGACGCCGAAGCAGCGCAGGATAAGCAAGCGCCAAGGATTACAAGGCTTTGGCGTCCACTGGCAGAGCAGGGGCCAGGTGGCTTCCCAAAGCAACATCCTCAGTCGGTAGCCCAGACTCCAGGGACTAGATGAGCGGCTTGGTTGGTAGCGGATGTGCATTGCGACAGCCAATCCGGGGTGCTGATTGCTCTTCATCATCCCACTGAAGGGACCAACGGACTGATTTTTTCTTCAGGAGAAGGCGGAAGCTAACTTGAGAATAAAGTATGAAACAAGGAAAATGAAGTCTCTTGTTCCCTCATCCTGATGAAATAAGACAGAACAGCGACTCAAGGGCACCTCGAAAAATTCCGCCTCTTCCTCGCCCCCCGGAGTGAAATCCCTTGCTGTCACTGACCTCGCTGGCCAGTTGCGGCAGGCCAAAAGTAATTTTTTGAGGTGCCCTCAAGAAATCGGACTACGTCATGGTGCAATACAAAAGGATGCCTCATCGCTTCTAAGCCTAAAGTCCCCCCGGCTCTCAGCATTGAGTTGCTTTTCGCCTTCTCAAGGTTGAGTTTCTAAGGATCGTTCTCAGTCATCTAGGCGAAAGGATTTTAGGCGAAGCATCAAGGTAATGAAGCGAGCCGCGCAACAGTCAGAGATCTTGAAGGATTGAGAGCTGCCAGAGTGAGGCCTCCAGAGATCACGACAAAGCCGAGACTTGTGGGTTGGGCAAGCTGACCACCGAACACCAGCAGGAAGGAGGTACCGGCCAGGATCAATGGCAAGCGATTGCCCCTCACAGCAGCCCGGAGAGCAAGGTGGAGCATCCAACAGGCCAAGGATACACGCCAAAAAAGAAAAACAAGGCCAAGGATCAAACCCATTTCAAACAGGCTGGCTTCCCAAGCACCTTCTCCAACCAAAAAGACCAAATCGCCAGACAAACGCTTGGCTCCAACATTGGTGCCAATTCCAATTCCATAGCCAAGAATTGGTGTCTGTTCTAGCTTCGATAGAGGACGGGTAAAACCACCTAAGAATCGGTTTCCAAATACACCCAATCCCTGTCCAAATTGACTTGAATCCTCCGATTCAGACTCTACAGCTGATGCCATCTCCCATCGCGCACTGAAAGCAGCTGCCGTATCCTGAAAGGCCGGCAAATTTGTTGCAATGCCGATGGCGACAAGGATGGCCACCAAACCGGAGAGCAGGGGGAGCAGGCGAGCACGTGACAAGGCCACGGCAGCGACCACAGCAGCCAAGACCTGAAAATACCCAGCCAGCAGGGAACGGCTGATGGACACAGGGAGAGCCACCACCAACGCCACAGCCACCACCATCAACAGAGGACGTTGAAAAAAAGGGACCCTTGTGCAGTACAAGAGGATAAAAAGTGAAGAGGCGGCTAGGCTATAGAACATCGCCAATCCATTGATGAAAGAAAATACTCCCGGTGGTCGAGAACGATCCAGAGCACCCGCGAACAGAGCTGTCCCTTCCCCACCGGGCGCCACATTAAGAATATGAGTACTTGGAAGATTCGACTGCGCCACGATTAAAATCGTCATTGGAATACTCAGCCAAGCCAAGCTCCAAGCGAAGCGGATCACATCGTCGCGGTTGAAGACGGCTCCATAGAGAAAGATCAACGGCAGCTGCAGCGCCAAAACGCGCGCGCCAAAAAGAGCTGTGGGGATGTCGCCGTGACCCACAGTGATTGCCAACAAAAAGGCCATCGTGCCCAATAGCATCAGGGGCTGCAGCCAGGCCCGCCAACGCCGCTGGTCCAACAACGGCCAACCCCACCACAAGGCCAACAGGGCCACGGGATCACGCACCAACAGGAGGGGATTGGAGAGACCCGGGAGGATCCACTTGCGAAGAGCCCCCTCAATGATCAACAACCAGAAGTAAAGCCAGAGCAATCGACGAATGCGCTGAAGTTTTGAAGCGGTCATGCCCGATGATCCGAATCAGCAAGAGCTTCGATAACGACTGCCTGTAAACCAGCTTCATAACGTGCCCAGTTCAGCTCCGCCGCGCGGTGAAGAGAAGCCAAACGCATGGCAGCCAAAAGATCAGGGTCTGCGGCGAGCTGCCGCAGGCGTGCAGCGATGGCTTGGCTGTCACGAATGGGTACGAGAAAGCCCTCAATACCGTCACGCACGCACTCGGTAGCTCCGGAGTTGGGAGTGGCAATCACGGGCAATCCCTGAGAGAGGGCCTCACTGATCACCAGGGCAAAGCCCTCAAACAAAGAGGGCAAGACCAGCACATCGTGCAGACGCATCTGCTCCAGAATTTGCCCATGGGGCAGGGTGGGAATCCAGTGGTGACGCGTCAAAGCGGCATTCAGGGGTGCACACTGCGGGGAGGTGGGCCGGCCGATCAGGGTGAGGCTCACCTGAGAACCCAACGCCGCAACAGCATCAAGGGCATAAGACAGTCCTTTGCGTTGACCGAGGGATCCAACATAGAGAACCCGCAGGATCCCATCCGCACGGGGTTGGGGTGGCTCCGTCAGGCAAGGTGGCGAACCAAAAGGCACCACGCGGATCGGTGCATGGCAGATGGGCTGATTCAGCAGGGTGGTGCGGACAAAGTCACTTGGCACAACCACCACATCAGCCAGTTCCAACTCTTGATCCTTCCGTGCCAGTTTCTCGGCGCTGTCTGCTAAGCCGGTGAGGGTGCAAGCCCATTCGGGCTGAAGGTCACGCTCTTCCTGGAAAATATGTTGCGCGGCGCGCCAGTGACCGATGGGCAGGTCGTAGATGCAAGATAATCCAGTGGATTGGGCCGCTTGAAATGTCTGCAAAGCCGCATCTTCATAGGCATACACCACCCGCAAGCCCCGAACCGAAGGAAGTCGGGCAGCAACATATCGGTCGAAACTTCGATAGACAGCATCAACGGACAGAGGGCCTCGCTCGTGACGTTGAAGCCAAGGCAGATGGGAATCGCCTGCGCAAAGTCGCAGCACTTCCCGCCATGGATGGCTGTGCTGCAACGACAGAGGCACGTCCTTGAAAGACCGCCTGCTCAACTGGAGCGCAAGGGAGGACGGCAAGATCCGCGCCAAAAAGGAATGGTCATCCCAGCAAAGGCAACTATGTAGTTCCTGAAGCCAACCCTGCCTATAAAACGCCCGCGCAGCCGCACGAAAGAAGGTGTTACCGGTTGGATGCGCAAGTAAAAGCATAAGCCTTCAATCTAAACGACAAAACCTTGTGATCGGCTGAAATATGCTGCATTTGGATCAATAGGCTTCAATCGCCGGGCGGGCTGTCCAGCATAGAGCGTCCAGGACTCGCTTAGGGGCTTGTTGAGCAAAGAGAGGGCACCCAGGACACAGTGATCGGGAAGGACGCTCCCAGAAAGGATCACACAGTTACTACCCACAAAGCAGTATGCACCGATGCTGATAGGCTCACTATGCTGTCGGTTGTTCTGCAGATCAATGGAGTGGCTTAGCAATTGAGAGTGATAGCCAGCGATGGTTGTAAAGGGGCCAATCGTGATCCGATTCGTACAATCAATGTGATGATTTTTGGTGATGGCGGCTTGATTGCCAAGGCATAATTCAGGGCTGCGCTCGGGCTGGTGAGCGAAGTGGGCAGAAGCGGTGCCGCGTGGAAAACCCGTGATCCAATTGCCTCGCCCGATCGTGGCCGACTCCCCAAGATCAAGCAGCTCTAGATTGATGGCTACGGTGAGGGAATCAATCCGAGAGCCAGCAGCCATGTGCAACCGCCGCGGATAGACCCAGGCCAAACCGATTCGGGCGCTGGGATTCAGCTGATACCCAAACAGCCGCTCAAGCAGGAGGCGCTTAAGAGGCCAGGGGAGCATGACAATCGTGGCCTGGAGCAAGGTCCGGCACAGACGGCCTGCTCTCATGACGAAAAAGCGAACTGTGTGATGGCTTCGGAAAACGCCTCAAGGGTGAAGCGACGCGTATTCACAAACCCCCGACGAATCAGATCTGCTCGTCGACTAGCTTCTTCCAAAGCAATCACGTGGTTCGCAAAAGCCATCCCGTCCAAGGGATCGGCATAAAGGGCACCCTCACCGGCTACTTCAGGGATAGAGGTGGTGATGCTCGCTATCACCGGACATCCACAAGCCTGGGCTTCAATCAACGGCCAGCCAAAACCCTCGGACAGGGAAGGGAACAGCAGAGCATGAGCCTGACAATAGAGCATGTTAAGCAGAGCGTGGCTAGGGCTCACAACCGACAGGAGCCGTTCACCCAAGGGGTGCTTGTCGCGAAAGGTCTGTTCCGCGGCGGTTAGGGATTCCCCGGCGAACACGAGCCGATAAGGCGAGGAGTTACCGAGGCGCTCCAGAACAGTCAGGGCAAGGGCGCGATTTTTACGGGGCAAAGCTGACCCAACCATCAGAAGGAAGGGCATGGTGGGCAATTGGGTCTGCTCTACTTTGGAGAGTGTGAGGGGATTTGCATCTGGCCTGAATGGGGAATTCAACGGAAGATGAATCACGGTATGGCGCTGACCAGGCGGCTTTCCAATGAGTCGCTGAAAATCGTCAAAGGTGGCCTGGGAAATGAAACACACCCCAGCCGGGCGCCGGAGTCCGGCCATGATCAGTCGCTGAAGCCATAGCCCAAAAGGAGAGGCCTTACAAGCAGCGGTGGCATCGCCCATGGCACCGCGCATAGCAAGGAGATCGTGACAGGTAACAATACAGCGAGTAGATTTGACACAAAAGGAATAAAAAGCGTTGCTGTGGTCGGCAATGTGCACTAGACTGAAAGAACGGGCAAGCAGAAGCAGCCACAGAGGAAACAGAAATAATTTGTCGATATAAGCTAGATATTTCTTCGCTGCGCCAGGCAACCCAGGTAGGTGGGTGACCAATACGGGCGGTCGCACAACTTTGACACGTAGTCCTTTGTATTCGTAGCAACGGGCCAGCAGCTGAGCAACACGGGTCATGCTCTGTTGCTGATCAGCGGGATAGTTGCCGACAATAAGAATACTTCGCACAGGGCTCATTGAGCCATCCTTTGTACGCTCAGTAGAATATCTAAATAGCGACGACACACAATGCTTTCGTGAAAAAAAGCAAGGTGTGAAGCAGCCCTGGATCGCAGTTCATGACGCAACTTAGAACTCTCCAGCAATTGAGAAAGTTTTGCTTTTAGATCACGGTAATCACCTCGTTGAAACAACAAGCCAGCCCGACCTACGGCATCAGGAAGACCGCCACCATCAGAGGCAAGAACTACACAACCACAAGCAAGACCTTCTAAGACCACAATCCCAAAAGGCTCTTGCCAGCGAGAGGGAACTACCATGATTTCATGCTGATTTAGCTCATCGACAAGCTCCGCTCCCTGCAAAGGCCCGAGAAAATTAACTGCTCTTGAAATTTGTAGCTCATCGGCAAGCAGTTTCAGAGGTTCTAATTCTGGGCCTGAGCCGATGACCGAAAGACGCCATTCACTTGGATATAGCTCAGCAAAAGCTTTTAGCAATAGATCAATTCCCTTATCGCTGACCAACCGACCAAGGAAGACAATCGACTTACGACGCTGAACATCGGAGACGAGACGAAAAAGAGAGCTCCGATAAGGATTTCCCACCACAATAGCTGTTGGTATAGAATCACGACCGACTGATTCGCTGCAAGCAATCACACGATCAGCAAGGTGAAGTGCAGCAAGTTTCAATCGTTCGCTCACACCACGGCGACCATCAACACGGCGAATCCAGGTATGTAAACCAATCACCAAGGGCTTTTTCACAAAAAGAATAGGCCACAACTGACGAGTTTCTAGATTATTCTGAAAAATTACATCAGCCCACTGATAACAAGACATTAACTTTAAGGCAGATGGCTTGCGCAGGATTGAGAAAGGGAATGATTGCTGGTCAACGAGAGTGTTTCCAGCAGACATTGTGACCAACTTAACTGTATGTCCAGCAGTCACAAAGTAGTGTGCCAACAGATCAGAAACGCTCTCGATACCACCTATATCGGGATAAAAGCGATGGGTGGTCATCAATATATTCATGATAAATCCTGAAGCGATTGCAAAAATACTGTTGCCGTATCCTCGAGAATATCTCGCGGTGGATATCGTTTTGTCGTAAGTAGTGAATCAAGAAATGTATCGTCAAGTAGGATGAATTTTCCAGATTTCTTTAACTGAGCATGCCACTCATTGCAGTCAGGAGTCAAGCGTGTGATGATGACAGGTAGGCCATGAGAGAGCATGGCGGCGGTTGATGAGCTTTTGTCAATGAGGTGAGAAGGAGAAACTGAAATTCCGAAATCAGCCTTTTGTAGATGTTCAGAAATAATTTCTTGTGACAACTTACCAAAACGAAAAAACTGAAATGCTGGGCTTGAATACTGCTCAAAAGAATCCCATAGTTTAGTTCCATAATCTCCTAAATTTCCAACAGATACGAACTTACAAGAAAGAATTGATTTTTTTCTTCTCGCAATTTCAATTTGATGAAAGAGTTCTTCCGGTTGCCAATCCATATTGATTGCCCCAAAGAATAAAAACGTCCAGTCCTGAGTAGGCGTTTTTTTTAAACTAACTACTGGGACATAGGCAATATTGCTAAACAGCGGCAGCAATGCAGACTTTACACCAACAGAAGAAAGCAAACCTTGGTACCAATGATTAGACGTATGCACTAGTCGTGGGTGTAATATTATGCACAAAAGACGAAAGATTTGTCGTTGTAGATAATAGAGTAATCTGTGCCTAATGCTTTGAGATGGGTCAACCCACAACTCATGCACCATAACATGCCATTTACAGTGATATTTTACACTAGCAAGACATTGAATTAGGCAAAAAGGAAGGCCTTTAGAATGAAAGGCAAATGGAACATATTGGAGGGAAATCCAATCTGGTTTAAAGTCGTTGATCTCTGCTCGAAGGGCGTTTGATCGAAGCCTCCAGGGAAAAGCAGAAGAAAAGCGTAAAATATTTATTCCATCGATTCTTGAGCGGTTAACGAGCAAAGGTAGATCAATATCTGTGCATGAATCATTGAGCGCAATACAAGTGATAACAACACCATGCCTGGAAAGCGCCTTGGAAAGCAAAAAAAACTGGTCTGACACTCCACAACGACCAATCTCAAAAGCACCAGAGATGAACAGAATGCTGAGGGTCATCACATAATAGGAAGCTGACTGACGGACACAACCCCGAGAAGCCTTGCGACAGGATGGGTCTCAGAGCATTGGGTGGGCCGGGAGCCATGAGAGCTTGGGGTTGCGAGACCAAACCAATCCCTCCTGGACTCCCGTGCCCGGCTCCATGGTGAGCTGACCGCCTTCCTCCGTCAACACTGCGCCGTCGCCGATGAGCGCCACCTGGCGCAGCTGGGCTGGATGGTCGC
>JBKDSV010000099.1:0-13160 GCA_046340795.1 Cyanobacteriota bacterium
GCTCAGGGGACCCTGCATGGTGGTGGAGGGCTCCTCATGGACCAACACCGCATCGGCGGGCAGGGGTTGGTCCGCGGACACCACCTGCATCTGAATGTCGCCGCCCTGTTGGTTGGCGGTGCGTCGCATCAGCGCTTGCAGGCGGGAAACGGGATTGCTGACGGCGTCATCAATGGCGTTGCTCGTGACCGCCAGACGGGTGATCGGCGCCCCATACCACTGGGCGCGATCGGCGTAATGCCAGCCCTGGGGCCACCAGCTCTGCTGGGGCAGCTCCGCCACATGCAGCCGCACCACCGGGCCCGCCGGGCCCGACGGGCCGCTGGCAGCACCAGACTTCAGGGCCAGCTGGGCAAAGCGCCGCAGATGGGGCAGGGCCAGATCCGGATCGCCCTGGCCCGTGAGCCGCAGGGTGCCATCGGCCAACCGCCACAGCTGGGTGTTGAGGCGGAAATCCGGCCCGAGCCGGTCGAGCGCGAAGGCGGTGCTCACCAACTTCTGGTTGGAGGCGGGCAAGCGCGGCCGTGTGCCGTTCACATCGGCCAGCAGGCGGCCTGAGGCGTCGGCAATGGTGACGCTCCACACCTCCCGTTCACCCGCCAGGTTGGCGGCCAGCCGCTGCTGCAACGCCGGACAACTGGGCTCGCTTCCCAGCCTTGGCACCCCCAGGGCGGGGGTGAGCGGCGGCAGGGGCATCACGGGCACCAGCCGCTGGCCGCTCTGCAGGGAGGGCAGGGCCGGGTTGGCCAGCGCCGCTGCACCGAGCAGAAGCGGACTCAGCAGACACAATCCGGCGGGGGCGGCAACGGCGGAGCGCCAGCTGAGGCGGAGAGGGGCTTGGGGCATCTTCAGGAGGGTCCGCCGATGGAGAGGTTGGTGACGTTGCCGTTGAAGCGGTAGTTGGACCCTTCCAACTCCACTGGAGCACCGATCTTCAACGTCTGGTTGCCCAAGACGACGCCACCGCCTCCCTTGCGGCCCTGCCCGACCAAAGTGAAGCGGGCATCAAAGGTGCCAAAGGTCTTCTGATTGGGATCGGGGGTGGAGATCAGCTTGCCTTCCGGGGTCAGGATTGTCAGGCGACGCTGGAGAGGCTCGATCTTGGCCACCTTTACCGTGCCGTGCGGTGCGTTGCGAATCACGATCGACACCGTGCCCTCCGCTTCGATGTCCCGAATCAGGGCGGCGCTGTCGACCGCGGGCTCGCCCCGCACATCCACCGAAACCGTGACCGGCACCACTCCACCACTGATCTTGTCGATGGCATTGGAGAGCTTCGGACTCCAGATCACCCCAGCCGCCGCCAGCAGCACCGCCACTCCCGCCGCAAGGTCGACGAGGCTCCAGCGGCCTGCTGGCGTGGACGAAGAGGCGGAGGGTTCGCTGGCCATGGGCGCTGTTCGGTCGGCGCACTTTAGGGGTGAGCGCGGTGAGACACCAGCCACGCCAAGCAGGCCATCGCGCTGGCGGTGTGACTCCGGGGTCTGAGGCCGCCCGGTTCCAGCTCAGCGCTGCAGGGTGTCGATCAGATCCCCCAGGGAGCGCAGCTGGCGCCCCAAGCCGCCCTGGCCGTCCCCGCTGAGGGCGCTGGCCTGCTCCTCTGGACTGGGTTTCTGAGCAAAACACCCCGCCAGCCGGAAACCATCCGGATCCAGTCGATACACCTCCCACTCCCCGGGATGGGCCCGTCGGAGGGCGCCATCGGCGAAGGGCCGCAGGGCGTAGGCCGCCTGCCACTCCGCCAGAAAGCCCTTGCGGCGAGCCCGGGCGACGCTGCCGATCCCCACGGCCCCATCCTCCAGGCTGGGGTTGAGCAGCACGACGCTGCCGCGCTGAGCCCCGCAGACCGCTTCCACCAAGGCGTAGTCGGAGGGGCCGGGATTGACGAGCAACAGCAGGTTGGCTGAAGCGTCATCAGCGGCGTCGGCCGCCCCCGGGGCCAGGGCGGCCTCCTGCAATCGCCGCTGATCCGAGAGGCTGGCGATCAGGGGGGCCAGCTCCTCCCCATCGCGGCGAGCGAGGGCCGTGGCTCCGGCATCGGGGAACAGCAGCTTGAGCGCGGGCTCCCGTTCCCGCAGCCGATCCGCCAGCCGCAGGGCCAGGGGGAGCACCTTCAGACCTTCAAAGCGGAGCTCCACGGTCCAGCGACCCCGGCCGCCACTGGCCAGGGCGGAGTGGAGCGCCAGCAGGGCTTGCGTCTCGGCCTGGCGCAGATCGGAGGGAAGCATGGAGCTGGGCGATGAAGGCGTCGACCCTAACGAGCCGGTGCGGTTCCTCCGATCTGCGCCACCCCCCTGCCGTCCTCAGGCCGCCTCCACCTCCGCGATGGCGTCCTCCAGAGCCGCCGGCACCCGCGCCAGATCCGTCGCCTCCAACCAGGGCCCCAGGCTCAGCCGCAGGCCGGCCGTCGTCTCCGCGGGCGTGTACCCCATGGCCTGCAGCACCCGACTGCCGCCGGCCCCCCGGGCGCTGCAGGCCGAGCCACTGCCGCAGGCCACGCCCCGCCGGGCCAGTGCCCGCACCAAGGCCCGCCCGGACAACGGAGTCCCCCCTCGGCCACGCACCAGCAGGCTCAGATGGTGCGGCAGCCGGCGCTGGCGATCCTCCGGCTGCGGACCGAGAAGGTGAAGCCCGGGCAGCTCGCGCAGGGCGGCCCAGAGTCCATCCCGCAACTCCGCCAGGGGATCCTGGCCGCGATGGGCGGCCAGCTGTCGCACGCGCAGCCGCAGCGCGGCAGCGAAGCCCGCGATCAGGGGAACGGGTTCGGTGCCGCCGCGGCGGCCCCCTTCCTGCACGCCGCCGATCAGGGGCTCCAGAGGGACGCCCCGGCGCGCGAGCAGCAGGCCGATGCCACGGGGACCCTGCAACTTGTGGGCCGCCCCGCTGAGCAGATCCACCGGCAGGCGGCCCCAATCGATCGGGGCGTGGCCCAACACCTGCACCGCGTCGACATGGATGCGCAGGCCCCGCTCCCGGCAGAGGGCGCCCACCGTGACCACCGGTTGCAGGCTGCCCACCTCGCTCTGCCCCCAGATCAAGGACACCAGCCGCGTCGGTGGCGCCAGCAGGCGGTCCAGGGCGTCGAGGCGCAGCAGGCCCTGGCGATCCACCGGCCAGCGTTCCACCGTCCAGCCCCGTTGGGCGAGCACCAAGGCCGCGGCTTCCGTGGCGGGATGTTCCACGGCGCTGATCACCAGGCGACCGGGTTCCAGCCTGGCGGCGCTGCCGAGCAGGGCCGTTTGGATCGCTTCGCTGCCCCCTGAGCACCAGATCACCTCCTCCGGGGTTGCTCCCAGATCCGCCGCCAGATCCAGTCGGCTGCGCTCCAACACCTCCGCAGCCGCCAGACCGAAACCGTGCAGGCTGGAGGGGTTGCCCCAGCCTTCCCGCCAGGCGCGCTCCATGACCTGCCACACCTCCGGGGCCAAGGGACTGGTGGCGCAGGCGTCGAGATAGAGGGGCGCGGGACGCGGGAGGGCTTCAGCCACCGCCGCTCCAGCCCTCGCCAGCCTGCGGACGGCGGCCCAGCAGCCGACTTTCCAACGAATCATTGGCCAGGCGCACCAGATCGTCGAGGGAGCGTCCCTCCAGCAGGGCGGCCACCTTGGCCCGCGCCTCGGCGCTGGGGCAAGCCTCGGGCCGCTGGCAGCCCTGAGCACAGGCGGTGGCGCAATCGATCGGCGCCTCGCCGGCTGCCGCGGCCGCATCCCCCGCAGAGGACCCGACCGCGGCGCTGACCTCCTGCCCGCCGCGCGCTGGGACGCCTGCCGCGAGGCCCTCGCCTTGACCCAGCCAGGTCTCCAGCTCCCGGGCCAGGGGGTCCGCCAGCTCTCCCGCAAACACCGCTTCCGCCGGACCGGTCATCCACACATGGCCGCTGGTCTCCTCCCAGGCGATCCAGAGGGACCCTCCAGGCAGATCCAGCCGAGCCTGGCGCTCACTCAGGCCGAGCAGGTGGCAGGCCACCAGGGTGGCGCAGGCTCCGGTGCCGCAGGCCAGGGTCACCCCCGCCCCCCGCTCCCACACCCGCATCAGCAGATGGTCGGGACGGAGCACCTGCACGAGGTGCACATTCGCCCGGGCCGGGAAGGCCGGATGCACCTCCAGTGCCGCGCCGATCCCCTCCAGATCCAGCGCGGTCGCATCGGGCACGGGCACCACCGCATGGGGATTGCCCATCCCCGCCGCGGCGACACTCCAGAGGCGGCCGAGGGCCTCCAACTCTCCCTGGGGCAGGCCCGCAGGACCCGGGGCGAGGGTGGTGGGCACGCTGTCGGGCTCGAGGAAGGGGGGGCCCATGTCCACCCGCACCTGCCCGTTCTCCCCCAGCTCCGGCACGATGGGGCCAGCCGCCGTCTCCACCGCCCAACGGCGCCCGGGGCCTTCTGCGTCGAGATCCGCCAGGAAACGCGCCAGGCAGCGAATGCCATTGCCGCACAT
This sequence comes from Cyanobacteriota bacterium, assembly GCA_046340795.1. GTDB lineage: Bacteria > Cyanobacteriota > Cyanobacteriia > PCC-6307 > Cyanobiaceae > Cyanobium. The sequence continues at coordinate 4,441 of JBKDSV010000099.1, forward strand.
CTCCGCCTCGGAACCGTCGGCATTGAAAATGCGCATCCGCACCTCCCCCCCATCCTCCGGGGGGAGCGCCAGGATCACCCCGTCGCCACCGACCCCGAAGCGGCGGTCGCAGAGACGCCGCACCAGGTCAGGATTCGCCGCCAGGGCCAGCCCGGCCGGGCGATGGCGCTGGTCAAACAGGAGAAAATCATTGCCAAGACCCTGATACTTGCTGAAGTCCATGGCGCTTCGAGCCCCGCACAGTCTCCCCTGATCCTATGCAGAGCTTCTTTGAGAACCGCGGCACCAAGCTGGACACCACCCTTCCCAGCGTGCGTCACATTCAGGAATTGATCCGCACGCGCACGGTGGTCAACCTGAGCCTGATCAGCGGCCAAGAGGTGGAGGGGGTGATCAAGTGGCAGGACATGCACTTTGTCGCCGTGCGGCAGAGCGCCTCGCAGCCGTTGATGATGGTCAGCCGGGAGGCGATCAGCGTGTTGCGCGCCCTGCTCTGAGGCCCCCTCGGGGCCAGCGGGGTGTGGCACCATCGAGGGGCCGGGCCTGGCGCCCGTTGATTCCCTGTGCCGCTGCCTCCCGTGTCCGATCCCTCCCGCTACAGGCCCCAGGAGATCGAGGCCCACTGGCAGCGCATCTGGCGCGAAGACCAGCTCGATCACACCCCCGAGCCCAGCGCCGAGGACACGGGCGCACCGTTCTACGCCCTGTCGATGTTCCCCTACCCCTCGGGGACCTTGCACATGGGCCATGTGCGCAATTACGTCATCACCGATGTGGTGGCCCGGCAGCAACGCATGCGTGGTCGGCGGGTGCTCCAGCCAATGGGGTGGGATGCCTTTGGCCTGCCTGCGGAAAACGCGGCGATCGAGCGGGGGATCAATCCAGCGGAGTGGACCGAGCGCAACATCGCCCAGATGCGCTCCCAGCTGGAGCGTCTCGGGCTCTCCATCGACTGGTCGCGGGAGGTCACCACCTGCCAGCCCGAGTACTACCGCTGGACCCAGTGGCTCTTCCTGCAGTTCTGGGAGGCGGGGCTGGCCTATCGCAAGGAGGCCACGGTCAACTGGGATCCGCTGGATGAAACGGTGCTCGCCAATGAGCAGGTGGATGGGGAGGGGCGGTCCTGGCGCTCGGGGGCGCTGGTGGAAAAGCGCAGGCTGCGCCAATGGTTTCTCCAGATCACGGCCTACGCCGATCAACTGCTCGCCGATCTCGACCAGCTGTCCCTCTGGCCGGAGCGGGTGCGCACCATGCAGGCCAACTGGATCGGTCGCTCCAGCGGCGCAGACCTGGTCTTCCCGGTGGTGGAGGCGAACGGTGCGCCCACCGGGGCCACGATCCGCGTGTTCACCACCCGGCCCGACACGCTGTTTGGCGTCACCTATCTGGTCTTGGCGCCGGAGCATCCCTTGGTGCCGTCCCTCACAAGTCCGGAGCGGGAGCTGGCTGTCACCGCCTTTCGCGACCTGGTCGGCCGCGAAAGTGAGCGGGAGCGGACGGATGAGGAGCGTCCCAAGCGGGGGGTGCCGATCGGCGCCCACGTGCGCAACCCCGCCAGCGGCGAGCTGATTCCCCTCTGGATTGCCGACTACGTGCTCGCCGACTATGGCAGCGGTGCCGTGATGGGCGTGCCCGCCCATGACCATCGCGACTTCCTCTTCGCCCGTCAGCACGACCTTCCCCTGCGACAGGTGATCGTGCCGGAGGGGGCCGATCCGACGGCCTTCGCCGGCGCCGCCTGGACGGAACCGGGAGTGATGCTGCGCTCCGGCCCCTTCGACGGGCTGCCCTCGGAGCTGGCCAAAGAGCGGATCGTGGCCGCGGCCGAGGCCGAGGGCTGGGGCTCGGCCCGCGTGCAATACCGCCTGCGTGACTGGTTGATTTCCCGCCAGCGCTACTGGGGCTGTCCGATTCCGATGGTGCACTGCCCCCAATGCGGTGATGTGCCCGTGCCGGTAGAGCACCTGCCGGTGCGGCTGCCGACGGGGATCGCTCTGGCGGGGCGGGGCGGATCTCCCCTGGGGCAGCTGGAGGAATGGCTGACGGTGGCCTGCCCGAGCTGCGGCGCGCCCGCCCGGCGGGAAACCGATACGATGGATACTTTTATGTGCTCCAGCTGGTACTACTTGCGCTATGCAGATCCACAGAATGACAGCCTTCCTTTTGACAAAGCAGCTGTCAATCATTGGCTGCCTGTAGATCAATATGTGGGCGGCATTGAGCATGCAATTTTACACCTGCTTTACTCTCGCTTTTTCACGAAAGTGCTGCGTGACCGTGGCTTGCTGAATTTTGATGAACCTTTCACTCGTCTACTGACTCAAGGAATGGTGCAGGGTCTAACCTATCGCAATCCCAGCACTGGCAAATACATCTCGCCCGCCGATGTCGCCGATGTGAGCAATCCGCGCGACCCGCTCACTGGCGAGGTGTTGGATGTGAGTTTTGACAAGATGTCAAAGTCAAAACACAATGGTGTCGACCCCTCAGCGGTGATCAACCGCTACGGGGCGGATACGGCACGGCTGTTCATCCTGTTCAAAGCCCCACCGGAAAAGGATCTGGAATGGGAGGACGCCGATGTGGAAGGTCAGTTCCGTTTCCTGCAACGCCTCTGGCGGCTGGTGGAGACGGCGCGGGAGCAAGGGCTGCGGCTGGTTCCAGGCCCTGAAGGGGCTGCCGCCGCTGTGCCCGCGGATCTGCGGACTGCGGAGCGCGACCTGCGGCGGGCGGCGCACACGGCGATTCAAGAGGTCAGTGAGGATCTAGACGGAGAGCTGCAGCTCAACACGGCTGTGGCCGAGTTGATGAAACTCGCCAATGCCATGACCGCTCTGCTGCCGGAGGTGCGTCCTGCCATCGCCCAAGAGGCCCTGCGCACCCTGGTGCTCCTGCTGGCCCCCTTTGCCCCCCACCTGGCAGAGGAGCTCTGGCAGCGCCTGACGGCGGATTCCGACGCCCCTCCCGCGGACGCCTTGGACGGACCGCCGCCCCCCTTGGTGAGTGTGCACCAGCAGCGCTGGCCCGAGCTCGACCCGTCTGCCCTGGCGCGAGACACGATCCCACTGGTGATTCAGGTGAAGGGCAAGGTGCGCGGCCATTTGGAGGCGCCCGCCGAGGCCGATGCCGCCACCCTCGAACGCTTGGCGCTGGAGAGTGAGGTGGCGGCCAAATGGCTGGATGGTCAGCCGCCCCGCCGGGTGATTGTGGTGCCCGGCAAGTTGGTCAACCTCGTTCCCTGACTTGCCCCGCGGGGGACTCCGCAACCCTGCCATCAGCCTCCCTGGAGGCACCTCCCTGGAGGCAAACGAAGGCTCTGTGGCAAGCAGTTGCTGCGCCTCGGCGCGCTTGTGATCACGAAGATCGGTCGCTCAGCCGATCGGAGCTGGAGGCAGCGCTCCGGTCGATGGGCTCAGCTTTTTTTCTGGAAGCACAGGGTTTCCGGCTGGCCCCAGTCGCCATCGGCGCGGTAGCCCCGCTCAGTGAAGGAGAGGTGACGCAGGATCCAAAAGAGGGGTTCTGGACTCTCCAGGCCGAGGGAGGCGCACAGGTCATCGAGGCGATGGGGCGCGCCATCGGCGAGGATCCCCTCCAGGCGCTGCTGCAGGGCCAGGATCTGGGCCGCTGCCGTCTTGCCGGCTTCCACCCCGGGCTGGTGGTAGGCATTGACGTTGATCCATTCCCCGTACAGACCCACGGCCCGTTCAAACAGGGCGATCAAGGCACCGAGGGAGCGGGCGTCGAAGCGCTGCAGGGTGAGCGTGAGGGACTGGCGGCCTCCCTCGCAGAGGGCGGAGCGGGTGCCCTGGAGGAAGCCCGAAAGAAAATCAGCGGGGTTCTCTCCCGCTACAGGGTAGATGTCGGCGGGTTCATCGAGGGCTTCGATGAAGACGGCAAAAAAGTTGTCGAGCCCATCGCGCAACTGCTGCACGTAGGCGTGTTGATCGGTGGAGCCCTTGTTGCCGTACACGGCCAGTCCCTGGTGCACCACGTTCCCCTGCCGATCCAAGCGCTTGCCCAGCGACTCCATCACCAACTGCTGCAGGTAGCGGCTGAACACCTCCAACCGATCCCGGTAGGGGAGCACCACCATGTCGCGGCGGCCCTTGCCGTCCCCCGCCACATACCAGCTGGCGGCCAGCAGGGCGGCGGGGTTGTCGAGCAGCGAGGTCACGCGGGTCAGCCGATCCATCGCGGCGGCCCCGTCCAGAAAGCCGCGCATGTCGGCTCCCGCCAACACGGCAGGCAGGAGGCCCACCGCGCTGGTGATGCTTGTGCGGCCCCCCACCCAGTCGGGCATGTCAAAGCGGGCGAGCCAGTTTTCCTGGCTCGCCCGTTGATCGAGGTGGCTGCCGGCCATCGTGATCGCCACCGCCTGTTGGGGCCAGTGGCCCCCCAGGGCCTCCAGGCGTGCCCTGGCCTGCTCCATCCCCAGCCGGGGCTCGGGCGTGCCGCCGGACTTGCTCACCACGACCACCAACGTGGTCAGCAAGCGGGGCCCGAGGGCGGCCAGGGTGGCACTCATCCCCTGGGGATCGACGTTGTCGAAGAAATGGAAGGGCAATCCCTCCCCGTGCCGTTGCAGGGCTTTGATGATCAGCAGGGGACCCAGGCCGGAGCCCCCGATCCCGATCCAGAGCACATCGGTGAAGGGCACTCCCCCCGGCGCGGTGCGGACGCCGCCGCGCACCGCACGGCCGAAATGCTCGAGGCGCTCGACTTCCCCCTGGATCAGGGCACGGGCCTCGGCGGTTGGGGCGCGCTCCGGATCGCGCAGCCAATAGTGCCCCACCTGCCGCTCTTCATCCTGATTGGCCACAGCTCCGGCCTCCAGCTGCTCCATGGCGCGGAAGGCGGCGGCGCAGCGAGGCTCCAAGGCCTCCAGATCCGCTGCGGTGAGCGCCATACGGCTGGCATCCAGCCAAAGGCCCAGGGCAGGGTCATACCAAAGCAGCGCTTGGAAGCGTCGCCAGAGGCTGGCCGCATCAGATCCATGGAGCGGAGGAAGGGCGGTCGACCGCGAAAGCGTGGACATGGCCGCTGCTGCGCCGCGCAGGCCTGGTCACCGTACTGAACCGCCTGTAGGGGGGGCTGCGGCTTGGGCCAGCGTGAGGACCGAACGGCCGGAGGCTGGAGAGGCTGGCCAAAGGATGAATAATCAGGTCACAATTCTTTTCAGAGATCCCTGCATGGGTCTCCGCAGGTTGTCTCAGCCAATTTTTTCAGCCCTCCTGCCATCCCCCGCGCGGCGTCCTCTGATCCTCGCAACCGCTGGGATCGTGCTGGCCGGGTTGGCGCTGGCGGGCCTGCGGCGCCAGTCGGTGTTGGAGGAGCCTTCCGCCACGCCCGCCTGGATCCAACAATGGCGATCCGATGTCGTGCGGCACTCCTCCCCCCTGGAGGGCCAGCGGCCTGACCCTGTTGATTTCACAGCTGAGGAGCTGCGGGAGCTCAATCGTCGCTTTGGCGTCCATGGCCCCCAGCCGGCCCTGGCCCAGCTGTTCACAGAGGGGCTGGATCAACTCCAACCCCTGCGCAACCACACGCTCTCCCGATTGGAGGAGCTGCGTCCGTTGATCCACCGCCACAGCGGCCGCCAGCGCATCAATCCCATGTTGGTGGCCGCTGTTCTGTTTGATGAAATGCAGCACGCCAAGCCCGGTGAAGACAGCGCCCTGGCCGTGCGCAGCGGCCTGTTTCAAACCCAGGGTCCCGCCCAGTTGAGCGTGGGTGAGATGGTGAAGCAGGGCCTGTTGCCGGAACACGCCAGTCCGGAGCAGATTCTGGATGCGCGCTTGCAGCTCCTCGATCCAGATCACAACGTGGAGTTGTTGGTGGGCAAATTTGCCAGACTCAGCAGCAAGCTGGGATTCCCCAGGGATCGATTGCTGATGGCCAGCGGCCATCCCCGAGACGCCAAGGCCCTGGCCACGCTCGCCTATCTGCACAACGGCAAGCTTGATTATCCCGCCCGCATCCTGCGCTACATGCAGGATCCAGCCCTGCATGCGGCCATCTACAGCAAGCGCCAGACGCTGGCGAGCCCCTTGATTTGAGGTGTCCCTTCGCTTGACGAGCCCGTTGTGCGGATGCGACGCCGCTGAACTTTCGACCACGCCTGTTCCGACTGAGGCGAGCAGGTTGCCGCGGAGACCAGGACCTGGGCGGCAGGCACGCGTTCAGCAAGCAAAAATGTTGGATCCGTTCAGGGGGTGGGACGACCAGCAAAACACCAGCTCCAGCAATGGTTCTCGCCCTTTTTAAGATGATTGCACTTCAACCAAGCAGGGGTTCTGGCTGCTTTGATGGGGCGACTTTGGAGATCCAGAAGTTGCATGGGCACTCGTGTGCTGTCCTGCAAATGCGCTGTGGATTCTTTGATAGGTATCTGGCCTGAAGTCCTTGCTGATGACAGCGTCTAGGCGCACGGACCAAGCCGAGGATGACGCATGAACTTGCGGGACTGTACACCAGCGGTAGCCTGCCCATGCCGGTCAGACGCTATACCCACCCCCTGAATGGTTACCGCAGAAGTTGCCTGGGCGCGACCGGTAGCGTCCCAATGCCGATCAGCCGCTACATCCACCATCCAAACAGACACAAAATAGTATTCGTTCAGTGGGTGTGATGACCAAAAAAACACCAGCTCCAGCAATGGTTCTTGTCCTTCTTAGATGGTTTTACTTGAACCAAGAATCGGGTTCTGGGTGCTTCGATGGGGCAACTTCGGACATCCAGGAGTCGTATGGGCACTACCGGTAGCGTCTCCATACCGGTCAGACGCCATATCCACCCCTGAACGGTTACACAAAACATTTTGCAATTCTACTGATCACGCCTCAGTCATTGATCGAAGGTAGAATTACCTATTGCAAAGCAAGGTCTGGGGCTACTAGCCTTGGAGACGTCAAGAGTACTCCGCTTATTACAGCTAACAATGGCTTACGTTAACTACAATGTTGGATTGTTTATTCAAAATGCAAACAACAATCTTTTCAGCACAAACGATTCCTTTGATGTCATCAATGGCTTTGGCGGAGTTGACACTGTTAGCTATGCTACGGTGACCACAAGTGGTGTCAACGTTGATTTGAGCATCAGAGGTTTTCAAAATACAGGTGGTTCTTACTTTGATTATCTAATTGATATTGAAAATCTGACCGGCAGCAAGTTCAATGACACCCTGAGTGGAAACTCGGGCAACAATGTTCTGAACGGTGGCGCTGGTATTGATACCGTGAGTTACCGGAGGGCCACGGGAGCTGTTTTTGTCGATCTTTCCAACTTGGCAAGCCAAAATACAGGTGCGGCTGGCTGGGATACCCTGAAAAATTTTGAAAATTTAACCGGCAGCGATTTCAACGACACGTTGAAGGGAAATACAGGAAAAAACATCTTGAATGGTGGGGCTGGTATTGACACAGTTGCTTACGAGTATTCCGCAACAGGTGTTGTTGTTTCCCTCTCAATTAGTGCAGCACAAAATACAATTGGTGCTGGCATTGATACGCTGATCAGTTTTGAAAATCTGACCGGCAGTTTCTTCAACGATAACTTGACGGGCTCAACGGGCGACAATAATCTGTCAGGCTTGAAAGGCTTGGACACGTTGGTCGGCACGATCGGCTATGACACATTGGATGGCGGCACGGAGGATGACCTGGCTGATTATCGCAATCTTGGCGGCTCGATTACACTCAAAGACTTTGGCGTTGTTGACAAGGATCCCTTTGGTGATGATCGACTCATCAGCATTGAAGCCGTTTGGGGCAGCGTTGACAGTGGCGACACCATTGATTACGGCGGCATCAATACTGCAGGTTCAAGCACGGATCTCAGCTCTTCCGTCACCAACACTCCGAGTGGACTGATCTTTACGGTATCATTTTTTGAAAATGTCATTGGCAGCGATCTCTCGGATAGCATCACTGGAGACCAGGCGAATAACATCCTCAGTGGCGGCGGCGGCAGTGATACGATCAACGGCTTTTCTGGAAATGACGCCCTGAGTGGAGACAAGGGAATTGACTACCTTAATGGGGGATTGGGCGATGACTTCATCGATGGGGGTTACGACCAAGATTTCCTGTCTGACAATACTGGCGTTGATATTTTCAACTTTTCTGAACCATCGCATACCGCTGTCGGCAGTCCGGACGTGATTACAGGTTTTGTCAGTGGCAGCACTGTTGGCGTCAGTGACTTCATCGGTTTGTCAATGATTGATGCCAACAGTGCATCAATTGGCGATGAAGGCTTCACAAGCCTGATCAATAGTCCGCTTACCTACACGGCCAACGCCCAGCTTCGCTGGTGGACGGTTGGTCCAGATCTGTTTCTTTATGGCAATACTGACGGCATCAACACAACCGATGAATTTGCCATTCAGATCTCGGGCTTGAGTACAATCTCCCTCGCCAATATCATCCCCTAGTGTGCTGTCCTGCAAATGCGCTGTAGATTCTTTGATAGGTATCTGGCCTGCAGTCTTTGCTGGTGACAGCATCTAGGAACCTGTTGCGCATAGATGTCCATGCGAGGATATCAAGATCATTCGAGATCAAGACGGAATTATTCCGCGCTGGCGTCCCCAGGAGTGGTGTAATTTCCCCGGCACCCCCACCCCGGCGTCGCCGGGGTGGGCCGCACACCTCAGTCGGCTGGTCCCATGGCTGGCCTTGCAAGGGGTGGGCAGGTCCGTTTCCCTGGTTTGAGAACCA
>JBKDSV010000100.1:0-16748 GCA_046340795.1 Cyanobacteriota bacterium
CTCGGCGTAAACTTTCGCAACCATGTAGCCAATGATGTCTTTCAATCACCTAACCCGAAGAGAGGCATCGCCATCATGGAGTATGATTTATTTGGTGCTGAGAGCAGCGCCACGAGCGGACACCTTTTCTGATAGTCGCCGGCGCAGGTATCCAAATTCCTTTCTTTCCAGCTGTACTGGGTTGATTGGCCTGGGTTGATTGGGGAGTCATGGGCCCTCTCCAATGCCTGAACCACACTCTTTTCGTCGATGCAGATCGTTCCCACTCCTTGCCTGGTATCCTCAAGCGCACTCAGATAGAAATTACAGATCTCAATGGAATTTTCTTTAAACTCTGAATCTATAGGGCACCTCGAAAAATTCCGCCTCCTCCTCGCCTCCCGGAGTCAAATCCCTTGCTGTCACTGACCTCGCGCTGGCCAGTCGCAGCAGGCCAAAAGTGATTTTTTGGGGTGCCCTATAGTTGGAGAAAGCTAGTATTAAATCTGCTGGAGTTTTAGATCTGCTTCGTTAAGCCAGCATCTGATAGGGAAGCTCTGGACAGCCGGTCGCCACTGGAAGCTGTCCCTTGCAACAACTGGGAGCTCCGCGCTCTCACGGGTGCCACTGAGGGGGTTGTTCAGAGCCTCCATAGGTGACCCAACTAAATAAACATAACATGACGTGCGCGGTATGCCAGTGATAGCTTGGGTTGTTGTGACTGGTGTGTTGAAGTTTTTTCTCTGGCTACTTAGATCTGCTTCGTTAAGGAAGCTTTGGACAAACCGGTCGCCAGTAGAAGCTGTCCCTTGCACCACCTGGGAGCTCCGCGCTCTCACGGGTGCCGCTGAGGGGTTGTCCAGAGCCTCCCTAGTTGCTGGGGTGTGCTGGGCCTGTGGGTCAGCCGCTCAAGCTCTTTTCGCTCAGCGGTATGCAGCTGGATCAACAGCGGAGGCAGATCCATCACAGGCTCGTTCTGCACAACGTCTCACGCTAACCCCTTTTAGGTCCATCATGTACTAGTATGCTATCTCTCGGTATTATTGAACTGGCATGAACATTCTGGTGATCAGTAATTGCGATCTTGATTGTACTCAGGGATCTGGATATGTTATTTCCGGATATGCAAGTGGATTTAGAAGCTTGGGTCATCACGTCAATGCATTTCAGCCCGAAGACTATATTTTATTTCCAGGTGTTTTTAAGTTTAAGCGACTACGAATGTTCATTGGATATACTTTATTTTCTTTGCGTATGGCATTTAAACTTAGATCTAAGCTCGATATAATAGAGCTATGGGGAAGCATGAGCTGGCTGGCCTGTTTGATACTTGCTGCGATTCCAAATAGAAAGTATTGTGTAATTAATAGATCCAATGGATTAGAGCCTCACTTGAGAAGTGTAATGTCAAAACAGTATAAAGATTCATTTCTTAGAGTAATTTTAAGCAAATTTGAAAGTTTTTGTGATGAGATTGGTTATCGTGCTGCTGATGTTCTTACCGTTGTGAGCTTTTATGATTTTGATTATGCCAATCGCCGTCAATACAATTCTAATCTTGTTTTATTAGAAAATCCGCTTCCTGACTCTTGGCTGAGACAATCAATCCGACCTAGAAGCGATAATCTAACTGCTGGATTTGTTGGATCATGGGTTGATCGAAAAGGAAAAAATCAACTGTTACAGATTATAAATAAATTAGACGATTCTAATAGTCAAACTCGTTGGATAATTGTTGGAGTTGGAAGTGAGGGAAATCATGATATTATAGCAAATACCACGCTAGATAAAATCCAAGTTTTTCAACATGTAACCAGAGAAGAGCTATATAACTTATACCAAAAAATGGATGTTCTTTTGTGTTTAAGTGTTTACGAAAGTTTTGGAATGGTGTGTAGTGAAGCAATGTCATGTGGTTGCATTGTCCTGTCTACGCCGGTGGGATTTGTAACTAATCTTAGACCAAATATCGATTATATTCCTGTCTGTTTAAATGATACTGATTCAATTGCCAGGATTATTATTGATATAGAAAAGAATAGAAATAACTACGGTTTTATCGCTAAATACTCCTATGAACGATCACAGCTCTTGGAATGGAAACCTACAATAAATAAGCTATTATCAATATATCAGCAGGCAATATCTAACAAGTTAAAAGTCATTAAAAATTTCCAAAAACTGTGATCTTTTAGACTAATAAAGAGTAAGCATTTGGCAAGCTTTCACAGCCTAATAACCCTGCCATTCCATGGCATCTCGCAAAATTTAGAATTGCAACACGGCTCTGACCAGCGCACTCGGGATCGAGCTGAAGCGCTCACCGTCGGATGCGGCCTCCCAGTGCTTCTTCCTCCAGCTGGACGTCACGTCGCTGTGCGCGACCATCCGTGATTGGACAATCGCTCAGACCCCAGATGGCGCCGATGGTTTGGCTCAACCCGCAGGGCTGACCAAACGTCCTGTGGAGGCTGGGGATCAGGGCGCCTGTCCATCGGCAGACCTGTCGTCATTTATGCCCAGCCAGGACGATCCGCGTTCTTCAGCTCCATTTGCGGGACCTCAACTTGACCTTGAGGCAGCCCTGGCTCAACTCGTCTGCGACGGCCAAACCAGGCGAGGTTCGCTGGAACGCACGACCAGCGGCGGCTCGGCGTTCATTGCCCAGGTGACGCTCGACTCGACGGCGCTGAGGTGTGGCGATCAGTCAGGCCTGCTAGGCCACGGGAGAGAACCAGGAGGCACCAGGAGCGGGCTGTGCTCAAAGAGCTGCAGCGCCAGGAGCAGGGGGCCGACGTCCTCTTGACGGTCAAGGCCAACCAGCGGACTCTGCATCGCCAGATCCAGAGGCAATTTGAGGGCAGCCGCCAAATCCCTTTCCTGGCAACGGATCACGAGATCGGCCATGGCCGAGACATCACCTGGAGGCTGCGAGCAAAAGAAGCCCCTGATCAGATCCGTGAGGAGTGGGTCGGCACGAGCTGGATCCTTGAGGTCGTCAGCTCAGGAAGCCGAGACGGGATTCCATTCAACGCCCGCCATCTCTTTCTCACAAGCCTCAGGACAACCCCAGACTTGATTAGGCAGAAAGCTCCGCTGGTGCTCTGGAGCAATTCCAAGTCAAGGCTGGGCTTGCCTTCTGTTCCTGCCCGAGTGGCTTGGTTTGGGATTGGCGGAGCGTGCTGCCTAATCAAGACCCCAGAAGCACTGCTGCGACTGCTGAGGGACCGTTGCAGAATGGAGGGGTGGCACGGGATCCGCGACACCCAACGGCATGAGGACGCCCATCGCTACCGAGGCAATGGCGCTGGCGTGATCGGAAGTCTTCGCACCGCGGCACTGAACCTGCTGCGGCTTGCGGGATTTCAATCGATCCGCGCTGGCATGCAAGGGGTGTCGCACGACATCACAGCGATGCTGGAGATGGCGCAACGAGAGCCTCAACCAACGCAGTGTCAGGACTTTAAATCAGCCCTGGCCCCCACCGGGTTCGGGCCAACCAGGCCAGCTGCCATCACCAAGGCTCCCGCACAGCCATCCCCCGCCGCTGGCAGCCAGCGGGCGTCGGGCAGGGAGCGGGCCAGGGCACGGCCAACGGCCTCCCGAAAGCACTCCAGATGCGTGATGGCGCCACCCATGGCGCACACCGGCGGCGCCCGCAGCTCCAGGCGGGCCGCCACCGTGACGACCATCTCCACCAGCGCCTCCCCATGCCGCCGCAGAATCCCCAGTGCCAGGGCGTCTCCAGCCGCCGCCTGCCGCTCCACCACCGGCGCCAGGGACGCGAAACCCGCCGGACCAAAGCCGGGTGCCACCACCCGGGCCTTGATCCGCTGGGGGCTTTCCGGATCCGCCAAGGCCAACCCCAGGGCCTCCCACAGGGCCGAGCGCAAGGGTCCCTCCGGCTGGCGTCCATCGGCCATGCGCAGGCTGAGGCTGAGGGCCTCCCGGCCGATGTCCATCGCCGAGCCGGCCCCATCGAGCAACCAGCCCCAGCCCGCGCAACGGTGATGGCGGCCGCTGCGATCACGACCCAGGGCGATCGTGCCCGTGCCGCTGATCACCAGAATCCCCTCCCCCTCGGGGAGGGCCCCCAGCAGAGCCGTGCGCTCGTCTCCAGTCAGCCGCAGGCGCGCCTCGGGCACCCCGAGGGTGTCGATCGCCAGCCATCGACCGCGCTCCTGCACGGCGCTGCCCTGCTCGATCCCGCTGGCGCCGATCGCCGCGGCTGCCAGGGGCCAGAGACCTTCGGGCCGTTGCTGATCCACCAGCCGGGCACGGGCGCGCACGAGGCTTTCCCGCAAGGCCTCCTGGAAGCGTGTCTCCCCCGCCGCCGCCTGCAGATGCGCCACTCCGGGCCCCTTCCCCTCCGCCAGCACCTCGCCGGAGAGGCTGGCGAGCCGGCAGGTGGTGTGGGTCTGGCCCGCGTCAAATCCCGCCAGCAGCTCTTTCGGCTTCGGCCCGGGCTGTGGCGTGGTGGAAGCGCTCACAGGCGGCGGACATCCAGGGATCGAGGATCCAAGGAGCTGGCCTCCAGGGAGCTGGAGGGCGAGGCGCTGCCCGAACGGGAGGCCGCCAGCGTGGCCAGGCTGAACAGGGCGATCAGCTGCACCTCCGGCCGGAAGAAGATCGTGTCGGTGAGCCCCTGGATCGCCAATCCCGCAAAGGCGGCCACCGCCGCCAGCGACGGCAGCGCCAGGACTCCGTTAGACCGCCATTGCCGCAGACCTGTGCCCATCGCCGTGAGAAACAGACCGGCGCCGCTGATCAGCCCTGGCACACCCGCCTCCACCAGCCACTCCAGGGGAATCGAATAGGCGCTGAGGGCGTTGAACTTCGGCTGCTGATACAGGGGATAGATGAGGTTGAAAATCGTGTTGCCCGGACCGATCCCAATCCAAGGACGAGCCCAGATCATCTCCCGCACGGAAGACCAGACGTTCAGGCGGAAGTTGTTGGAGCTGTCTTCCCGGCCCGCCACCAGGCTCATCACCCGCACCCGCAGCGGCTCCACCTGGGTGATCAGCACCACCAGCGCCAACGCCCCGCCACCCAGCAACACGATCGGTAGCAGCCGCCGCCAGAGCGGGGGCCAAGAGCGCGTGAGTCGCAAGGTGAGCATCAGGGTGAGCAGGGCCAGAGCCGCCACCATGCCCATCCAGGCGCCCCGGCTGTAGGTGAGCACCAGAGCCAGGAGGCCCAGTCCAAGGGAGGCCAGGGCAAACAACCGCCTCGGCCAGCCCGGCCAGCGCAGCAGGGCCACAGCGGCGAGCGGCAGGATCGGCAGCAGGTAGCCCCCCAGCAGATTGGGATTGTCAAGCGTGCTGTAGATCCGCACCGTGCCCTGCGCCACGGAGTTGGCATCTGACCAGCGGGCCAGGGCGCCCCCTTCGCCGTAGAGCTGGCGGAGGCCGATCACGCTGGTCAGCAGGGAGCCGGCGAGCAGGGCCCCGGTGATCCGGTCCCACCAGATCGGCGCACTGGCCAACAGCTGGCGCATCAAGGCATAGACCCCCAGATAGCTCACCAGTTTCATCAGCCCTTTGAAGGCCGCCACCGGCACGGGTGAAAAGCCCGTGGCCACCACCGCCACCGCGAGCACCGCCAGCAGCCAGATGTTGATCGCCCTGACAGGGCCCGGCCTGGTGCGCAGAGCCCAGACCAGCCAGAGCAGGCCACTGGCGGTGATCAGCAGGGTCAGGCCACCCCGGCTGATCTGCGGCAGCCAGGCCATCAGGGCGCAGAGCATCAGACCTGCGATCAGCTCCAGGTTCCGACCCAGCCAGCCGACCCGTTGCTGGGCCAGCACCCCTTGCCAGCGGAGCAGCAGGGGAGAAGGGGCAACGGCAGTCACAAGGTCTCGTTCGAGCGTTGGCCAGGATTATGGGTGGGCTCCGCCTCATCGCCAGCGGCGCTGGCCTCCAGTGCGGCGAGTGGCGGAGGTGGGGCGGCGTTGCGTTCGAACAACACGCGATAGACGGGCAGGCCCTGAAGCTCCACGTGCCGTTCCCGCTCACTGGACACGGGGAGCGGGTTGGTGGTGCGCCAGGGACGGGGATCGGCGGCGGGGCGGCAGAAGCAGGCGCTGGCCTCCACCAGGGCGACCATCGGTTCGATCAGGTCGAGCACATCGCTCTGGAGGAACAGCTGGGCGCCCGGGTCCAGGGCCGCCGCCAAGGCGCGCAGCAGGGCGGGCTGCAGCACCCGGCGCTTGTGGTGGCGCGTTTTAAACCAGGGATCCGGGAACTGCAGGCTGACCAGCGCCAGGCGCCCGCGGGGAAGCTCCGCCAGCCAGTCGGGAAGGCTGACGCCGGCATTGGCGAAGAGAAAGCGCAGATTGGGCAGGCCCGCCGCCAGGCGATCCGCCTCGGCGGCCTGCGCTAGAGGGCTGCGAATCTCGATGCCCAGGTGATTGCGCGTGGGCCTCAGGGGGGCCAGGGCCAACAGGAAGCGGCCGCGGGCGCTGCCGATGTCGAGATGGAGCGGCAGGCAGGGGTCGGCGAAAAGTTCCGCCAGGGGGGGCAAGGGCCGCGGCAGTTGGTGAAAGCGGCTGAGGGGGTTGACGTGCTGACGCACCATCAGCCGTTGGGGATCAGGAACGCCCAGCAGGCCGTATAGCCATGCAGATGGGTGGCGGAACCCACCGGACCGATTTCGCCATTGCAGAAGACACCGGCGATCGGCACGGTGGCAAACACTTCCCGGCAGAGTTTCACATCGCCGTCGGCTTCGCCATACAGCCCCTCGCCCCGCCCCAGACAGGCGAAAAGCAGGGCCGCCACGGGGGGGCCGCCATGGGTGGACTGGCGACGGAGGAGTTGTCGCGCCTCCTGTCGCGAGGCCTCCGCGTCGCGCAGCTGGAACTGCACTTTCTGGCCCACCCGCATGCGCTCCGCCACAGCCACAGCCCCATTGCGGGGATCCACACCGATGAGGTTGCGCACCAGGAAGGCCGCGGGGTTCGCGCCCGCATTCGAGAGCAACACCTCGCTGCGATCAACGCCCAAAAACAGGGAGTGCTTCACCTGTTCTCGCTCCATCGGGCTCAGTTCGCTCAGGATCAGCTGCAGGGCTTCCACAGGGCTGCGAGGGGCATCCCCGCCCCGGCTGACCTGAATGACGACATTGCGCTGCGCCTGCTCCACCTCGAAAACCGGGCCGATGGGGCGGCATCCCTGGGCCACGAGGGGATCCAGGCGCCAGGCGCCGCTGATCAAACAACCCACGGCGCCCGTGCGAACGCTCGCCCCCCCCTCGCCACCGCTGTAGAGCAGGGAGCCATGGGGGGCGCTGTGCTGGCCGGCGATGCCCCCCACCTTGAAGGTCTGGGGCAGGGCGTAATCCAAACCACTGATCAGGTCGTTGATCGCGCCGCAGGTGGGATCGAGCAGCAGGAGCATCGAAGCCGGGTCGCGCCCTCCGGGCGTCGGAATGGCGCTCAGCCCAAGGGCCACCCGCCAGGCTTCGGGGGGGGCATCCAGATCGGGCAGGGCGGTGGTGTCAAGGGCGAAGGGATGGAGGATCGCCTCCGGGAGACGCAGGAGCACCACGCTCAAGGCCGGCTCCCCTTCCAGCTCATGGGCATCTTGCTTGTCGCTGGTGCCTACCACGCCACTGCCACAACACCCAAGCCAATGGGCCGCCTGCAGCTTCTGACTGAGCAGTGGCAACAAGCGCGGCAGATCACTGGCGAAGCCGCTGTAGGCAAACACCAGCGCCAGGTCGGCGCGGCCGGCCCCGGCAAGCTGCCGCGTCACCGCATCCACGGCCCCTTGCAGCGACACATCCCTGGCCAGGGCACTGCGACACCAGGCACCGCGGGGACGGGCGGAGAGCCAGGGAAAAGAAGGAAGGGCCATGGCCGGAACCTATCGCCCGCAGGGTGTACGGATAATGGCGCCTTCCCGAACCGATGGCTGTGCCGGATCTGCTGTATCGCTCCCTGGTGTGGCTCGATGTGCGTCTGGGTCTGCTTTTTGCCGTCGGCGTTCCCCTGGTGCTCCTGGGATGGGCGGCGCTGCGGCGGGAGCAGGCGCTGCTGCGTCTGCTGGGTCTCTATTGGAAGGTGGCCTCCCTGCTGGTGATCGCCCTGTTGCTCCTGACCAACGCCCGCCCGGCGGGCTTTGTGCTGCTGGTGCTCGCCCCCCTGCTCAGCGTCGGGGCGTTGTGGCTTTGGGTGGATCTCAATGAAGAGCTGGCCGACATGCCCCCCTGGCGTCCCCTGCCCCTGACGGTGCGTCTCTGGCGCTGGAGCCTCACCTTCTATGGGCTGGCCAGCGCGGCCCTGGCCGCCACCGCCCTGCCCTGCGTCAGCGGCGTGGCCGGGAGGGCTCTGTGCCAGACCTGGCTGGAGGCCCCGACGGGCCTGCACGGGGTGATGGCCCAGGTGTTGGGCTTCATCTTCGGCGCCACCTGGACGCCGGGGGTGGCGGCCTTCGTCGGCTACGTCACCTTGGTCGCCTATGGCGTGGGGATGCTGCAGTGGCTTTTGCTGAAAGCGCCGCGGCAGGGGCGGGTGGCGGGCGAGTTTTAAGCGTTGTGTGCCAGGGCAAGCCCTCTGCCTGAACCGGCCGCCAGCGAGGCCGTCCTGGGGGAGCTCAGGCTGGGCGCCCTGAGGGTTGGTTCCCTCACACCACCGGGGCTGAGCTTGATCTGGCACGGGAATGGCCCGCTCAGCGTCGCTGGCCGATCGAGGTGACGTGTGGCCCCTGCCTGGGCAAGGGCAGGGGCTTCGATCAGGGGTGGTCGTGGTGCCTCTTTCGGGTTTGCAGGCCACCAGGCCCCCTTCCTCGACCAGGCTCAGTCCGGCGGCGACGTCCAGGGCTTCCGCTCCAGGCGTTTCATCCGGGCTCCAGCGGATGCCAGTGGCAGAGCGGCCCCTGCCCCCCGCCAATGGCCAGCGCCCGCCGCAGCCCGCCCTCCACGTAATCCTTGGCCGCCACCACTGCCGCCTCCAGCTCCAGCCCTCGCGCCCGGCCGGCGGTGATCGCCGCGCCGAGGGTGCAGCCGCTGCCATGGGTGTGGGACGTGGCGATCGGCGCGTGGGCCAGCCAACGGCCCTGGCCTTCGCGGCTGAGCAGGTAGTCGCGACCGCGCAGCTCCGATAGGCCACCCCCCTTGATCAGCACCGCCAGCGGGCCCGTGGCTCCCCTGGTCGCGCCTGCCTGCCCGATGGCCAGCAGTCGTGCCGCCGCCACCTCCACCTCCGCCGCGCTTTCGATCGCCAGGCCCGTGAGCAGCTGCGCCTCCTGCAGATTGGGCGTGAGCAGCTCCGCCTGGGGCAGCAGGCAGCGCCGGTAGGCCTCGATGGCGCTGGCCTCCAACAACACCGCCCCGGCTCGCGACACCATCACCGGATCGATCAGCTTGGGCGCCACCAACGGTGCGATGGCTGCGGCGGTGGCCTCGATCAGCGCCTGATTGAGCAGCATGCCCGTCTTCAGGGCACCCACTGTCAGATCGCTCACCACCGCCTCCACCTGGGCGGTGAGCGATTCCGGTGGCAGCGCATCAACGCGGTTCACGCCAAGGGTGTTCTGGGCTGTCACGCAGCTGATCGCCGAGCAGCCGTGGACCCTCAGCGCCGTGAACGTCTTCAGATCGGCCTGGATGCCGGCGCCGCCGCCGGAATCGCTGCCGCCGATGGTGAGGGCGATGGCAATGCTCACGGTGGCGTGCACCTCCCCTACTGCCGCGCCAACACCATGCGGATCTGGGCCTCCAGATCCTCCAGGGGCGTGCCGCTCACATCCACCATGGCGCGGCGAATGCGGCCGGGATAGGCAAAGGGCGGCTTGTAGTCAGGCAAGGCGGGGGAGCCCGGGTCTTGGCCCACAGCGACACCGGCGGCCAGACCGAGGCTCAGAGGAATTGTCACTGGCAGGTCGCCTTCCCCCACCGGTGTTCCATCCACAAACAGAGTGATGTGGGCGGGAGTGCCCTTGCCGGCGGCCACATCAGCCGGGCCGGTGGGTTGAAACGCCATGCTCAGGAGATGATGCCCCGCGGGCAGGGCATTGGCCGCACGCACATAAAAATAACTGTCCGCCACGTAGTTATAGCCGTAGCTCAAGACGCCATCGAGCACATAGAGCGAAAAGCCCCCATCGTTGCCACCCATGCTGAACAGGACGCCATCGGCCTCTCCTTCAGGGATGTCGACCTCCACGGAGATGCTGTGGGGACGGTTGAGCAGCCGCGGGGCGGCGTTCATCGGCACCAATTGGGTGCCCTGGTAGTAGATGGAGCGTTCGCGATCCGGCGCGATCTGAGGTCGCTCTTCCGCGATTCGCTGGGTGCCGCGGCTATCAATTGGCAGCACTTTGTATTTGCCCGCCTCCACGTACCACATGGTGATCATGGCGATCAGCCGGTCTCGTTCTTCTGCCGCCAGGTTGCGGGTTTCGCTGACATCCTCCGCCACGTGGTACAGCTCCCAGCCTTCGGCATCGAGCTGGTTGAGTCGGGTCGCATCAATCAGATCCCCGAAACCTCGCCCCGATTCGCGGAAGGATGGGCCCGGCCAGGGGCACACCGCTCGCCAGCCGTCGTGATACAGCGATCGGTGGCCAAACATCTCGAAATACTGGGTGTGGTGTCGGCTGGGCGCCGTCCCGTCGGCAAAGCAGGAGGCCAGGCTGACGCCCTCCAGGGGCGACTGTGTCACGCCCTTGATCGTGGTCGGCGCCTCCAGGCCCAAGGCGTCAAGCACGGTGGGCACCATGTCGATGACGTGGCCATACTGCTGGCGGATCTCGCCTCGGGCCGCGATGCCCTTGGGCCAGCAGACCAGAAAGGGATCGCTGGTGCCGCCCCGGTAGGTCTCCCGCTTCCAGCGGCGAAAGGGGGTGTTGCCCGCATGGGTCCAGCCCCAGGGGTAGTGGTTGAAATACTTCGGGCTGCCAATGTCGTCAATTGCCGCCAGGTTTTGCGCCAGGTTCTCCGGCACATTATTGAAAAACTTACCCTCATTCACTGAGCCAGTCGGGCCTCCCTCCGCGCTGGCGCCGTTGTCGGAAACCAGCATGATCAGGGTGTTGTCGTATTCATCGATCTCCTTGAGAAAAGCGATCAGCTCGCCGATGTGGTGATCGGTGTGCTCCAGGAAGCCGGCAAACACCTCCATCATCCGTGCATACAGACGTCGCTCTTCCGCAGAGAGGCTCTCCCAGTCGGGCACATCAGGGTCATGACGGGAGAGCACCGTCTCTGGCGGCAGGATGCCGAGGGCTTTCTGGCGGGCGAACACCGTCTCGCGGTAGGCGTCCCAGCCGTCATCAAACTGCCCCTTGTAGCGATCCGCCCACTGCTTTGGCACATGATGGGGCGCATGCATGGCGCCGGTGCAGAAATAGAAGAAGAACGGCTTGTTTGGCGCCACCTGTTTGGCATCGGCAATCATTCCCCGCGCCTTCTCCACCAGATCCGGCGTTAGGTGATATCCCTCCTCCGGCGTTTTGGGCGGCTTGATTTGCGAATTGTCGCGCACCAGCTCCGGGTAATACTGATGCGTGTCGCCCCCGAGAAAGCCGTAGAAGCGCTCGAAACCCCGGCCCAGGGGCCAGCGGTCGTAGGGCCCGGCAGCGGATGTGGCCTCCGCTGGCGTCAGGTGCCATTTGCCCACGGCGTAGGTGTTGTAGCCGTTCTGCAGCAGGATCTCCGATAGGAAGCCATTGGCGAAGGGGATGGAGCCATTGGCGCCGGGAAAGCCGACGGAGCCCTCCGTGATGCAGGCCAGGTTGTTGCTGTGGTGATTGCGGCCGGTGAGCATGCAGGAGCGCGACGGCGAGCAGAGCGCCGTGGTGTGCATGTTGTTGAACAGCAGGCCATGGGCCGCGATCGCGTCGATGTGGGGCGTGCGGATCGGACTGCCGTAGCAGCCGAGCTGGCCGAATCCGGTGTCATCCAGAACGATGAACAACACGTTCGGCGCTCCCTCCTTCGCCCGCATCGGCTCCGGCCAGGCGGGGGTGGAGACGTCCACCGTGCGACCGATCACCCCGGGGAAGGCCGTGCCTTCGCGGTATTCCTGAAGTGCCATGGCTGCGGTGTGGCTTGCAGTGCACCGTAAACAGTCAGGCCTGAGGCGTCTGCCGCCCCGCGCTCCCGCAACATCTGTCGCAAACAGCTGTCGAACCCGCCAACCCTGCCTACGGTCAAGAGGTGCTTGCGCCGCTTGTCATGCCTTCCGGAGCGACCTTCAACGCCCCCGACGAGGAGGATCTTCTGGCGGAGGAGTCCACCCTCACCCGGCAGGCCCTGCAAGCCGGGCGATTGAAGGGGATCGCCCAGGCCGAGGGGATTGTGATGATTGTTTTGGGGCTTCTTGCCCTCCTCTTCCCCTACGTGGCCTCCGCGGGCGTCACGGTGATGGTGGCGGTGGCTTTTCTGGTGGCAGGGCTGATGGGCTGGATCGACACCTGGAGCCGTCGCCTCCGGCTCAAGGGGTGGCATGGCTTCCTGCGGCTGATCCTTGCCAGCCTCTTCCTGTTGACGGGGCTCTGGATGCTGTTGCAGTTCAAGGCCGGCTTGATGCCCGCCGCCCTGCAGATCAAGACCCTGGCCACGGCTGTCGGCCTGCTCTTCTTGGTTGAGGGAGCGCTGATGAGCGTGCTCGCCCTGACCCATCGTCAGGCGCGGGGTTGGGGGTGGGGGTTGGCCAACGGACTGGTCACCCTGGTGTTGGGGCTGTTGATCCTCAGCATGAGCCCGGCGGGTTTGCTTTCGGTGTTGGGTCTGCTGGTGGGCATCAGCTTTCTGTTCAGTGGCTTCGACCTGCTGGGGTTCAGCGCCCGTCTCCATGGACCTGGCGCCTGGCCGCCCAACGCCTAGGAGCGCCGTGACCGCGCCGACAGCACCGGGCAGGGCTGCGGCCCATGGCTGATCTGTTCAGCCACCAGCGGGAGATCACCCTGGCGCGCCTGGCGCCCCTGGCGGAGCGCATGCGCCCCCGCAGCCTTGAGGACTTCATTGGACAGGAGGCGATCCTGGGGCCCGGACGGTTGCTGCGTCGGGCGATCAGCACTGATCGGGTGGGCAACCTCATCCTCCACGGTCCTCCAGGCACGGGCAAAACCACCTTGGCCCGCATCATCGCCGGCCAGACCCGCGCCCACTTCAGCAGCCTCAACGCCGTGTTGGTCGGGGTGAAGGATCTGCGCGCCGAGGTGGAGAAGGCCAAGGAACGGCTGGCCCACCACGGGCTGCGCACCATTCTTTTCCTGGATGAGGTGCATCGCTTCAACAGCGCCCAGCAAGACGCCCTGCTTCCCTGGGTGGAAAACGGCACCGTCACCCTGATCGGTGCCACCACGGAGAACCCTTTTTATGAGGTCAACAAGGCCCTGCTGAGCCGCTCGCGCCTCTTCCGCCTTCAGCCCCTGCACACCGATGACCTGCGCCGGCTTCTGCGGCGCGCCCTGGAGGATCCCGAGCGTGGTTATGGCGCCAAGCGGGTGAGCGTCAGTCCGGAGGCGGAAGGCCATTGGCTGGCTGTGGCCAACGGCGATGCCCGCAGCCTGCTCAATGCCCTGGAGCTGGCCGTGGAAACCAGCGAACCCGATGCGGCGGGCACGATCGCCATCGATCTGGCGATCGCGGAGGAGTCGATTCAGCAGCGCGCCGTGCTCTACGACAAGCAGGGCGACGGCCATTTCGACACGATCAGCGCCTTCATCAAGTCACTGCGCGGCTCCGATCCCGATGCCGCCTTGTTCTGGCTCGCGCGCATGTTGGAAGCCGGCGAGGATCCTCGCGTTCTCTTTCGCCGCATGCTCATCGCCGCCGCAGAGGACGTGGGCCTGGCCGATCCCCTGGCCGTGGTGGTGGTGGAGGCCTGCGCCGCCAGCTTCGAGCGGCTGGGCCTGCCTGAAGGCGTCTACCCCCTGGCCCAGGCCGCCCTCTATCTGGCGAGCACCGACAAGAGCAACAGCACGCTCGGGGTGTTGGATGCCATCCAGACCGTGCGGCAGGCCCAACAGCAACAGGTGCCTGCCCATCTGCGCGAGGCCCATCGCGATGGCCCCGCCTGCGCTGATGGGCAGGGCTACCGCAATCCCCATGCCGACCCCGAGCACTGGGTCGCCCAGCCCTACCTGCCCATGGCCCTGCGGGGCCAGCTGTTTTGGCAGCCCGGCGCCCTCGGCTGGGAGGGGGAGCGCCGCGGGGCCCTGCGGCAGCGCCGGGCTGCCCAGCTGGCCGCCGTGGCCGAGCAGGCAGAGGAGCTGCGCGAGGTCCTCAGTGCCGGTCCGGACGATCCCCAGCTGCAGCGCTGGTGGGCCCGCCAGGCCGCAGCGGAAGGGGAACGGCTCGATCTGCTGCGCCAGCGGTTTTGGGGGGAGCTCCGGCCCGGACGGTTGGATCGGGTGCTGGTGGCCCAGGCCCGTTCCCTGCTCTGGGCGCTGGATCCGCTGCGCGATGCCGCGGAGGGTGAGGTGGTGATCAGCGTCGCCCGAGCGGAGGAACGGGACGCCCTGGAGGCCCAGCTGCAGGTGCTCGATCCCCTCGTGCGGCCCCGGGTGTTGCTGGTGCCGCTGGACAACCCCCGGCCGCTGCGGGCCTTGGCCCAGCCGGGGGGCCGCTTTGAGTGGATCGTGGCGCGCCAGCCCCGCTTTGAGGGCACAGGCGCGGGCGCTCCCGGTTGGGCGGAGACGCTCTCCGCCCTGGCCGCCCCCGGGGCGCATCTGCGCCTGCTTTTCAGCCAGCCCCGCTTGGGGCCCGCCACGGCCCTGCGTTCCCTTCAGGCCTGCCGCGGCGCGGACAGCCTCCTGGATCGGGTGGTGGAGGTGGAAGCGCGGGAGTTGGGACGGCAGGAGCTCTATCCCGCCCCCTTGCTGGCGGAGTTGCGGCGGCTGGGTTGGCGCCTCACAGAGCGCAACTGGGAGGAGTCTTTTGATCTTCCCCTCGCGGAGCGCCTGTTGGAGCGTTGGTTCGCGGCTGAGGCGCCCTATCAGGCCTCCCTGGTGGCGGCGGGGCTGGGGTCGCAGGAGCTGGCGGAGCTGCGGCGCTGGTTCCAGGCCCAACGCGGCGCCCGCCTGCCGCAGCGCCTGGCCCATGGGGCCTTGGAAGGCCGCTGGTGCCTGGAGGGGGGCGCCAAGCGCGCAAAAAAAAGCCCCGGGCAGAACCGGGGTCACAACAGCTGATCCTCAGCGGATCACCAGAGGCCGCGGATCGGCTCGGGAGCCCTGGGGGCGGTGGCGGGGGCGGGGGTCATGGACACCTTCTCGGTGATGGGGTCCAGCATTTGGTTGGCCTGGATGCAGGCGGGCAGGAACACATACCAGGAGAGCAGGGAGGTGCACTGGGCGGATCCGGCCTTGCAACGACCCTCGGCGCAGATGTTCTGGGCGCCGGTGTAGGTGTTGCAGAAATCCGCCAGGCGGAAGTCGGTGGGAAGAGCCTTCATGATCCCGGCGGCGGAGATGGAGCCATCCACGGAGTCAGAGATGATTGCCGAACGCAGGGCTTGCACCGCGTAGGTGCTCATGCTGTAGTAGGGGAAGTAGCTGGCCGTGGCCTTCTTCAGGAACTTCACTCCGTTGTCAGAGTAGAGGAAACGCGATACGCCGACCAGGTCCACGTCATAGGTCTTTTGGAGCCCATCCCGCACTTCTTTGGCGGACCAACCGGAGCGGGCCAGGCCTCCAGCCAGACCACGATCGGTGACTTCACCAGTTTTCAGGAAGGTATTGACAGCCGATTGGTTGGTGGACCAAACGGCAGCGCCGGTATTCCAGCGGACAGGATTGGTGGCGGCTTGGACTGACAGGGGAATGGCGGTGGCAACAATGGCCGTTCCCACTGTGAGACCAGCGAAAAGACGCTTGAACACGGGTGGTTGGAAGATGACTTCCTTTTGAACATAGCCACATGTTTCCACTTTGTCTCTGCACTCACGCCAAATCTTGGGCCGCACACCAAAGACTTTCCGCCCCCGCTGTCAAGCCGTGTCGCCAGACCGCACCCTCTAGGCTCTCCCCTGCCTTGCTTGCTGCGCCATGGCTCTTGCGATCGGCGATCCCGCCCCCCCTTTCGTCCTGCCCGATCAGGATGGCAAGCCGGTCGAGCTGGCTTCCTTCCAGGGACAACGGGTGGTGATCTACTTCTACCCCAAAGACGACACCCCCGGGTGTACGAAAGAAGCCTGCAACTTTCGCGACCGCTGGGGCAGTTTACAGGAGCAGGGCATCGTTGTGCTTGGCATCAGCAAAGACAATGCCAAATCCCACGGCAAGTTCATTGCCAAATACCAGCTTCCCTTCACCCTGCTCACCGATGCGGAACCTTGCCCCGTGGCCAGCGCCTACGACAGCTACGGCCTGAAGAAGTTCATGGGGCGGGAGTATATGGGCATGATGCGCCACAGCTTCGTGGTGGATCCCGAGGGCAAGATCGAACGTCTCTACCTCAAGGTGAAGGCCGAAACCATGGCTGACGACATCCTCAAGGATCTGGGTCTGGCCTGAACCGCTCCCGTTTCGGCATGGAGCCTTCCCTCCCTCCGTCTTCCTGCCGAAACCCCCCAGGAGCCTGTTGCGCATAGAACAACTTGGTCAACGGTCACAGACAAAAGCTGCAAGACGCACCAACCGAGAGCCCTTGAGGAGCTCATTGAGCTGGCTCAAGCAAACAGGTTCTTCAGAAATCCTTTTTTGGAAGCAGATTTGACCTGGATCCAGTCGAGTCGGAGTTCGATTTATCGCGGAATAATTCCGTCTTGGCCTCGAATTATCTTGATATCCTCGTATGGACATCTATGCGCAACAGGCTCC
>JBKDSV010000101.1:0-1189 GCA_046340795.1 Cyanobacteriota bacterium
CCGATGCCACGGCCGCTATCCTGTTGGCACGCTTTACCTCACGTCCGATTCCGGAGATCTGCGCCATGGGCGGCATCACCCTGGAAGATTTCACCCAGAGCATGGCTTACAGAGAGATCTTTGGGCTGGGGGAGCTCCAAGGGCGGGAGCAGGGCCTGGAGCAAGGTCTAGAGCAAGGGATCCAGCAAGGGATCCAGCAAGGGATCCGGCAAGGGATCCGGCAAGGTCTACAAGCCGGTGAGCTGGACATCACCTTGCGACTGCTCCGCCGCCGTTGCGGCGCCCTATCCCCTGCGCAGGATGCCCAGATCCGCGCTCTGCCCCGCCATCGCCTGGAAGCCTTGGCTGAGGCCCTGCTCGACTTTCATGGCGTGGACGATCTGAACGCTTGGTTGGCGGTGGGCTGAGCCGGCACGGCTTCCGCCGCCAACTGGCCAGGGGCCAGAAGCTGGAATGAATGGGCTATGGAGGCCCCACCCTGAGGATGAGACGCGCAGCAAAGTAGGCCTGAACCGACAGCTGCGGATGACCGCCAGCGACAAACTGTTCTTCTGGCTGTTTCAACGCCAGCCCGATCGCATCCTGCAACTTCTGGAGGATCTTCCAGCAGACGCCAGTGGCTACCGCTTCACGGCGCCGGTGTTCAAGGCTTTGGAGCACCGGCCGGATGGGCTGTTTCTGGCACCTCTGGAGCGACCTGACATGCCGGCCTTGATCTTGGAGGCCCAGATGGCCGCCGACCCTGAGTTTTTCCTGCGGCTTTATGCCGAAAGCGCCCGTTTTCTGCTGCAACACACAACAATTCGCCACTGGCGGGTGGTGGTGATCTGCCCCTCCCGTGCCATGGCGTTCGGCAATCCAGAGCCGGTGGCGGAATTTTTGCAGCGGCGGGTGCGCTGGCTGGAACTCCAACCGGCCCTGAGCGACCCTGAGGCGCCACCGTTGCTGCGCACCATGGCGCTATTGCTGGAACGGGAAGAGCGTCTGCCGAGCACCACCGCAGAGATCCGGGCCCGCGTGGCGGGCACCGAGCAAGAGGCACAGATCGCCGATGCCACGGCCGCTATCCTGTTGGCACGCTTTACCTCACGTCCGATTCCGGAGATCTGCGCCATGGGCGGCATCACCCTGGAAGATTTCACCCAGAGCATGGCTTACAGAGAGATCTTTGGGCTGGGGGAGCTCCAAG
>JBKDSV010000102.1:0-13437 GCA_046340795.1 Cyanobacteriota bacterium
GAATCCGAGATTTGTTGGCAGTGAAAGAGCTTGGAACTCTACGAGTTGCCCTTTCGGATTGCCCTTGTGAGACACGGAGATGAGACTTATGTTGATTATTACCATTCAGGGAATAGATATCGCGTCTGACTTGCATCGGGATGCTACCGATAGCGCCCATACGCCTTCTGAATGTTCGAAGTTGCCCCCTCGAAGCACCAAGAGCTCATCTTGGTTGAATTGTAATCGTCTTGAACAGTGGGAGAACCATTGCTGGAACTGGTGTGTTGGTACTCGTCCCGCCTCCTGAACAGATGCTATTGATTGAGTTTTCGCTTCCCCGCTCATGCATTGAACGTTAGTCTGTAGTGTAACACCATATACTGTGGCCAAATACTTGATAGTCCCACCAAAGAGATGTCATCGCTCATCTGCACAACATTCACCGTGCGCATTCGCTGCCTTATTCTATACCCAATAAGCAGTGGTTACAGATTCTTAAGCTGAACAGCCAGTCGCTGCTCCATCTCTAAAATAACCAAAAAGCAAGTATTTCATTGCCTTCATCACAAGCTTTTCTTCATATACTTATGGATTTACTTCCCAAGCTTGCTGGTGTTTCCGCCTTTGCCACACTTGTTGCTCCTAAATTTGCGGATTCTCTCTTCGGAAGATATCTATCTGGCACTCTGGAACGCCAAAGGAATAAGTTAAGTATGCAGCTTGAAGCCTTTAAGAATGACTTGCAGGCCACTACTGCCAAAGATCTTGAGGAGTTTCGAAATATCCTTAGAAAGGAAAATCAGGCAAATGAAATTAAGCGCAGTGATCTTTTGATTCTCTTAGATCGTATCGAAACCGCGTTAGACAACCTAACCGATGACCAAGGGCAATGTTACGATATAGTACGAAGACTGGTTGACAAGTATAATCTTAGATGTTGCATTGAGGACTTCTGTGGCTGTGACATCTTTTTGCAAGATCTTGATCAACTAATAGAGGAGCCCGGTGCTCTTTCAGATCCGAGCTATAGGCGACGAATTGAATCTATGCTGATGCGGTTTAAGGATGCCACTCGCATCCAACTTCAATGTTTAAGTTATGCATCTAAAGGGGATATTCAATGACCAAGCCCAAGTTGCACAAGGCAAAGATCCTTGCCTTTTTAAATTCTCCATTTCATGGAGAATCATCAATCAATGTATGTAACTGCGCCTATAATTATCCTTTTCTGCGCAAGAAACTAGCGCATGACGACTTTTTAAAGCCACGGCATTATCTGGAAAGAGAAGACATGGCTTTTCAGGACTGTCTTGACTTGTACAAGGAAACCGCAGTTTCAGCAACTTTTAGCCCTCACAAGACCGATCATAATACCCCATATTTTGTCCCTAACGAGACCTTATTGGACTTAGATCAATACTTGAGGTTAAGAACTGACAATTCCTGGAGATACCAACATGTTGTCTATCTTGGGCCCAAGGGAAGTGGGAAGACCTCTATGCAGAATCATTGGCTGAGTATTAATCGTCAAAACTTAGAGAGAAATAATATCCTATATCTCCGCTGTGATGCACAGCGCTTGTTTGATTCATGGAGTCTGATCAAGTCATCAGACACAAATATAGAGACAGACCGAATGCCCTCCATAGAGTACTATTTTGATTTTCAACTTCTAGCTGTTTTGGCTTGGGAGATGCATAAAAACGGTTTGGCTGAGAGGATTTTGAATCAATTAAAAGCTGAAGAGATTACTTTTCCTTATAAAGAAGCGCGGGCTGAAGAATCTGATCAACGAATCCCAAAGCCCACACATTGGTACATTACAGAACATGTTCACAACACTATTAATCGAGATCCTCAAAAAGACTATTTAGTCGAAAATCTCTTTTTAGACAAGAAGTCCCGTAGACGAGAGTTTTTTCGATGGCAAGAATGTGCTTCTTCAGTTAAGCAATATCTTAAGGATAAGAATACTAAACTCTTGCTGATTCTTGATGGAGTTGACAATCTGCACCTAAATACAAAGGCTGGAATTGATATGTATTCTATTTTGATACCACAACTGTCCAAGTTTGTGCTGCGCCGAGGCCCATCCAATGAGCTTAGAGTTGCAGTCATGAGAGAGCGCACAGGGAGAGATGTTCAACTTAAGGATGCAAATACTGTGGGCTGTGATACTTCTGTAGAGCCTGAAATAATTCACCACAAACCACCATAGACCTCCAAGGTGGCAGAAAGCCGCATTCAATGGATGGTCCAGATGAATATGTCAGGGGATTGTGTAGATACTCTGAAGGCTACATTGCGATCGCTCCCGCCTGGCGAAATACTTCACTACAATATGAGAACTCTTATTGTCAACTCAGCCACACTTGCTGAGCAGATAAGATTCCGCTGGCATCAATTAGGGAAGGACACTGACATGGCAAAGCAGGCTATGCAGCTTATGAAGCGAAATCTCTTTCTCAATGGTTGTTTTTATCTTGAAACACAAAAGACATTTACATCTCGTAACAGAGAAAAGGGTCTCCCGTATATTAATCCATTCTGGATTGACGATCAGTTTATTCAATCCAAGAGCCAACCCAGCAATTTATTGCTTAGAATACGTATGCTTGAAATGTTGTACAAGGCAAGCCTTCCTCATTCTCTACTTGAAGGGTTTCTTGTATCTGGATTTGGTTACAGTCTAGACGTCGTGACGCAAGTTATCCAAGATGCAAGGGCTTTTGGCTGGATTGACTCACGCAGGGATGAAACACAAGACTCTAATATAATCTATGATATTAGTGCAACAGGAGTATATCTTCTGACTGATCTTCTTAACGATATTGACATTCTATATATGCTCGCACTAGATACACCTTTGCCCACAAGTTTCTTTGAGCAGGGATTGGTTGCAGTCCATGCCAACCATGTACATCAGAGAAGTGGCTATATCGGAGCTGCGTTAGTTACTGTTCTATCCTTTCTGCTGTGGCTTTATGCAATAAAAAGGAGAGACTCTGCATTGATCAATCATGAAATACTCGAAGATTCTTACGACCCCCTGTTCTTGGAATCAAGGTCAATGAGTATTATTGCAGACTCTTTATGCAATAAATTTGACGAAGCGCATGAAGATGATCTTCGGTTATTCGAGTATGCATACAAGTCAATTATTGACTATGCAAATGAAAATTCTGATTAGATATCTTTGCAGGGCTTCTATGCGCGTTCCGGTCCTTCTAACGGCTTGGATAGATCGTGCGCAGCCACGATCTATCCAGTGTTGGACAAGCCCCGCAACTCTGGGGGCTCCGCTTACTGAAGAAAGATCGGCCCGCTTTTCAGGTTTTTGTCATTATTGACATAAGTATTTGTACTCACAAAAGGAGCCATGGAATGAAGGATGGTCGATGTGTCTCATTGTATCGGCACGCGGAGGCCACGAAGCCACAACAGTTTGTTTCAATGGCTCAGGATTTGATGGTAAGGAATAGGAATATTTCTTTGTCCTCAAGCTCTATCGACAAAGCAGTGGACTATCTGCGCGTAAGCGAACTGCAAGAATCTGCATCAGCGCTCCACATTTTGGGCAGATGATTGGCGTTTTTTCCCTTGGCGGCTTAGGCCATGGCAGGCGCACATTCAGAATCAGTTGCACGATTTGAACTAATCGTTTGGCATTGGCATGAAGCAAGCCAAAATCGCGAACGCGACGAAAGCGTCTTGGCAGCACATGAAGAAGCAGCATCCACAAAAACTCTCCGCCAGGAAGAGAGCGAGTCATTTCTTGCCGTTCGTTATCAACGTATTGAAAGGTGACAACGCCATTCGTGTCACTCAATATATTTTTCTCCGGGAGAACACCACGATAGAGATACTTGCCCAAATAGATCAATGCTTTCTCTCCTCCACCAACAGCCTTGCAATTGACAACCCATCCCTCAGGCAATGTCTCCTTCACACTCAATCCAACACGTTTCATGGCATCAAACCACTTGCCTCGAAAAACCCTGGCGAGATTCATTTCATTGAATAGATAGTCGCCTTTCTTGGTTCTCCAGACACTTGTCTCCGTATTGATTGCCCCAGCAGGAACCAGCATGTGTACGTGAGGATGATAATCAAGCTTTCTATTATGCGTGTGCAGAACAGCATGGGCACCGATCTTGCCCTTGAGCTTGGGATCACGGCGAGCAAAGCTATCAAGTGTTTGCCATGCTGTTTTCAGCAAAAGGTCATAAGCTACTTTCTGATGAGCCCAAAATAACGGTCTCATCTCTGCGGGAATGGTGAATGTGACCAGGAAATAGAGAGTTGGTAATAGTTTAGCTGTTTGTCTTTGAATCCACTGCTGGCTGTCATGATGCTGGCAATGGGGGCAGCTGCGATGGCCGCAGGAATGGGGGATTTTCATCGTGGTGCCACAAGGTTTGCATTCGAGAAGCATCTGCTCGCTGGCTTGTCGACGGCAACGGCGCATGGCCCGCAGTGCCTGACGCTGGCTCGGCAGCAGTTGTTGCCCATGAAGCCGCTCCAGCTCTGGCTGATAGCGTTCGAGGGGTTTTTCAGAGCCTCCTTAGGCCATGGGATGGGTGGCAAACCATGAGGTATTGGGGCTACTCGACCAATCCAGCAGGCGATGGTGTCCCCTACCCGCCTCCGTTCTGAGCCCCTCGCCTTCCTGTGTCAATACGGCTCGTTTTCTGCTGCTCGCCCATCCGACTGGGCCATGGTTCACACGCATTGACAGGTCTCAATGCTTCGCGCATCCAATTTGCTGATCAGCAACGAGATTTTAAATGTTAAGGGCAGCCCGAAAAATTCCTCTTCCTCCTCGCCTCCCGGAGTGAAATCCCTTCCTGTTACTGATCTCGCTGGCCAGCTGCGGCACGCCAAAAGTGATTTTTCGAGCTGCCCACAAGGCACCTCCATCGATACCCGATCAAGGTCGATGCGTTCCGAAGCATTCGGCGGCTTGAGGAGCTTTCTTGCTGATCCGATCCAGTGGAATCGCTTGTCTCATGGGTGTCTCGCATGAGACCTGTCGGCCAGTCGGCTCGTCAGGTCCGGCCGACCGCATCCCTGCTATGAACAGGCCCAACCCTTCCCCATCCCCCTCCCCGCAGCCTGGCCATGGACCTGCACAGCGATGCCTTCCCCCCCGGCGGCTGGATTCCCCGGGACCACAGCGGTGACGGCGCGGATCGTTCCCCGCCGTTGCGCTGGAGTGATGCGCCGGACGAGGTGGGCGCCTTCGCTCTGATCATGGATGATCCAGACGCGCCTCCGGGTCTCTGGATCCATTGGGTGCTCTTCAACCTGCCGCCCCATCTGCGGGAGCTGCCACCGGGTCAGCTGCCCCTGGAGCGGCTGGAGAGCGGCGCCCAGCATGGCGCCTGTTGGGGGGTGGAGAGCTTCGAGCGCCTGGGCTATGCCGGCCCCCTGCCACCTCCCGGCCCGGCCCACCGCTATCGGTTTCGTCTCACCGCCCTCGACGCCCCCCTTCCTTTGCCGCCAGGCGCCACAGCAGCGGCCGTGCGGGCCGCCATGGCCGGCCACATCCTGGCGGAAGCCGAGCTGGTGGGGCTCTATCAGCGCCACGCCCCCTGAAAGATCCCTGCCGCCGCCAAGATGCATTCGTTTTGGAGACTCCCATGCAAGCCAGCTGGAACGGCACCGTGATCGCCCGCAGCGATGACATCGTCACCGTGGAAGGTAACGCCTACTTCCCCCCGGAGGCCCTGGAGATGGCCTGCTTTCGCCCCTCCAGCCACCGCACGGTGTGCGGCTGGAAAGGCGAGGCCCACTACTACGACGTGGTTGTCGAGGGCCAGGTGAATGCCAATGCCGCCTGGTTCTACCCCTCGCCCAAAGCCGCGGCGGACGAGATCAAGGGCCGGGTGGCGTTTTGGAAAGGGGTGAAGGTGTCCGCGGGCTGAGGGGCCAACGTGGCGCCCAGGGTCCTTCCCGGTGGCGCCCGATCCTGGTGAGTGACACCCTCCGCCTAACGTGGGGCATCAGCCCTTCAGCCATGAACACCACTCTGCGCGGCGTTGTCTACGTGAGCGCATGGGTCGTGCTCTGGGGAACGGCGGCCTCCTTGGCCGACACCGTGCTGCTCCAGCGGGGCACCTATGGGCCAGGCACGGCAGGGCAGGCGGTCACTTTCGCCTCCTACGGGCTGGCCGCCGTGGTGCTGGCCGTGCGTCTGGCCGGACGCTTCCTGAAGGCCAACGAGAGCTGAGGCGGATCCCCTCCCCGGCGGCGGCCACACAGCGGCGGTCTTCTCCCCCCCCCCACGCCACCCTGCGCCAGGCCGCCATCGCCAGCGGCCTGGCGGCGCCGGAGGCGCGGCCGGAATTGCTGGAGAGCGTTCGCGTCGGCCCTGGCTGCGACTGCAACTCGCCCCTACGATGCCCCCGGGGGCGCGACGGCTTCGTGGAGGCCGCCACGCCCCCGCGTCCCGCTCCCTGCCTGTGCTCCCCGCCCATGACGACTGAGCGATTCTTCCTGGAGCTGGAGCCCGCCCAGGAGCGCATGAAGAGTTGGCCCCACGTGGTGATCGTGGGCGGAGGCTTCGCTGGGATCAAGGCGGCCAAACGCCTGGCTGGTCAACCGGTGCGTGTGACGCTGATCGACAAGCGCAACTTCAATCTCTTCCAACCCATGCTCTACCAGGTGGCCACCGGCCTGGTGGCGGAGGCCGACATCTCCTTTCCCCTGCGACAGTTCTTCGCCAAAGACGCCAACGTTCAGGTGTTGCTGGGGGAGGTGGTGGATCTGGATCCAGCGGGCCAGACGGTGCTGTTCAACAACACCCACATGCGCTATGACCACTTGATTCTCGCCACCGGGTCAGGCAGCAGCTACTTCGGCCATGAGGACTGGCGGCCCCTGGCGCCACCGATGAAGATCCTCGAACACGCCGATGAGATTCGCCGCCGACTGCTCAACGCCCTGGAAGCAGCGGAGCAGTGCGCGGATCCGAAGCGGCGGCGGGTGCTGCAGTCGGTGGTGGTGGTGGGGGCAGGCCCCAGCGGCTGCGAGCTGGCCGGCTCCCTGATAGCCCTGCTCCATGATGCGGCGGGCCGCGGTCTGTTCCGCCAGCTCAGAGCGGACGAGTGCCAGGTGACGCTGGTGGATCCAGGCGATCGGGTGCTGCGAGGCATGCATCCCTCCTTGTCGGAAGCCACGGGCCGCCACCTTCAGGCCCGCGGCGTGGAGCTGGTGCTGGGGGCCCGGGTGCAGGAGATCAGCGACGGCAGGCTGCGGGCCACCTTCGCCAAGCCCGCTGCAGGCCAGGCCAGCGAGGTGGTCCTGGAGGCGGCCACGATCTGCTGGACCGCTGGCGTGCGCGCCTCCCACCTGGGCAAGTTGCTGGCAGAACGCTGTGGCTGCCCTCTCGACCGGGGCGGGCGGGTGGTGGTGGAGCCGGATTTCTCGATCCCGAACCATGCCGAAATCCGTGTGGTGGGCGATCTCTGCGCCTATGGCCACACCGCCGATGGCCAGCCCCTGCCCGGCATGGCGGGTCCCGCTGTGCAGATGGGGGGCTGGGTCGCCCTCGACCTGCTGGCCGGCCTGCGAGGCGAACGCCAGCGGCCTTTCCAGTGGTTTGATCTGGGCAGCATGGCTGTGGTGGGACCGCTCTACGCGGTGGCTGATCTGCGGGGAGTGCGGATCTCAGGAGTGGTGGCCTGGCTGCTCTGGGGGCTGGCCCATCTGGCCTTCATGCCCGACAACGAAAATCGCATCAGCCTGCTGGCCAAATGGCTGTGGTCCATCGCCACCCGAGAGCGCGACGCCCTCGTGATCACGGGCCATCCCAATCAGCACATCGGCGTGGAGGTGGGTCTGGAGCAACTGGAGGTGGCTCAGGGGGCGGAGGAGGCCGCCGTGTCACCCCCGTAGGCGCTCCACCAAGAACGTGCAGTGGGGCTGGATCTGATCGGGGGCCATCGCGGCGACCCGCTTGTGGGGATCGGGGAGATCCTCACTGGAGATCCAGGCATCAATCGCATGTTCAGCGATCTTCATACCGCAGAGGCCAGAACGGCGAGATTGTCTATGCTTGCTGCCACTGTCGGCACCGCAGAGGCATGGAGGCTGGGGATGCGGAGGCTGCTGGCGGCGGAGGGCACGGCAAGAGAGAGCGGATCGGTCAGCCGTTGGGATAACGGGACAGCTGCAGGAGCATCTTGCACACGAGCGCACTCCAACCGGTCTGATGAGAGGCCCCCAAACCACGACCATCATCGCCATGAAAATATTCGTGAAACAGGATCAGATCGCGCCAATACGGATCTCGCTGTAACAGTTCCTCTGCGCCATTGAACGGTCGCTGCCCACTGGAGTTGCGGCGGAAGATGCTCACCAGCCGCTTCTCCAGCTCCAGTGACACCTGCCAGAGATTCAACCAATGGCCAGAGCGGGTTGGAAACTCCACCTGGAAACTATCACCATAAAAATGGAAAAACTTTTGCAGCGATTCAATCAACAAGAAATTCATTGGCATCCAGATCGGCCCACGCCAGTTGGAATTGCCGCCAAACATCGCTACTGGGCTCTCGGCCGGGCTGTAGGCCAAGGTTTGCGACTGAGTGCCTTCAGTGAAGGTATAGGGGTGATTTTCGTAGACCTTTGAAAGAGAACGGATACCATAGGGCGATAAAAACTCATCTTCATCAAAGAGCCGCTGGCAAATGCGCCGCAAGCGCTCTTCCGTGACCAGCGTAAAGAGCAAGCGATCGTTATGCCAGTGACTGAGATAGTTGCTCACCCAGGCCGGATCACTGCGCTCATGCACAAACCAGGCCAGGGAATGTTCGGCATCGAGCATTGGCAAACGGCTGACGGTTTCCACGTCAAAACTCTGCACCGCCAGAAGCGGCACCAAACCAGAGAGGGAACGCGTGCGCAAGTAGTCGCTGCTGCCATCAGTCCGACGGATCACATCGTAGTAAAAGCCATCCTCTTCATCCCAGTTCAGAAAATGACGACCCAAGGGACTGTTAAGACCTATGGAAAGTTGCACAAAATCCACCACGAAGCGTTCACAGAGATCGGCGTATTCCGGTTCCTCTTGGCTGAGCTCCACCGCAATCTGCAACAGATGCAGACTGAGGGCAGCCATCCAGGCGGTGCCGTCGCACTGTTCGATCACACTGCCATCCACCAGGGGAAAACGCCGATCAAACACGGCGATGTTGTCAAGCCCGAGGAAGCCCCCCTCAAACACATTGAATCCTGAGCGATCGTTGCGGTTCGCCCACCAGCCATATTCCAGCAACAACTTGCGGAAGGCCATGCGCAAAAAAACCAAATCGCCAGTATCTGTCTGCTTGCGATCAATCTGATAAATGCGCATCGCCGCCCAGGCGCCGATCGGTGGGTTGGGATCGGACAGGGCCCATTCGTAGGCGGGCGTTTGGGCGTTGGGAGCCGTGTAGTGAGGATTGCGCAGCAACATGCATTGTTGTTTGGCCGTTTCCGGATCGATCTGGGCGAAGCAGACCGCATGAAACATCAGATCCCACTGGCAGAAGTAGGGGTATTCCCAACAGTCGGGCATCGAGATGATGTCGTTGGCATGGAGCCGTTTCCAGTAGGCGTTCGCGCTCTGCCAACGCTCCTGTGGTGGTGGCGCGGCAGTGGGGTCTCCATCCAGCCAGCGGAGCACGCTCCAGCCGTAATACTTCTTGCCCCACAGCAGGCCAGCGGCGCCAGCCAGAAGGATGGCGCGATCCGCCTCGCTCAGATCCGGCACCCGCTGGTCGAAATACTCCAGCCACTCCCGTTCCCGCGCGGCGAAGGTGGTCTCAAACTCGACACCGAAGGGATCCTCCACCGCTGCCGCGGTGGAGGCCAGCCGCAGGTCCACCACCCATTCCTCCCCCGGCGCCAGCCTGCGCCGCAGCAAGCAGGCCGCCTTGCTCCCCGCGCCTTCAGGACGGATCGCCGCCTCTTCTCCCTCCACCACAAAGCGGTGGAAGCCATCCTTTTGATACGGGGTGGCGTTGGGCTCCCCCCAGAGGCGCTCACTGTTGGTTTCGTTGTCGGTGAACAGCCAGCGCCCCGGCTCGCGACAACTGAGTCGATAACGGCCAAGGGTGGGAAGAGAGTCAACCAGCACGGCGCTCCCCCGAGTCGGATCGCCATCAGCGGGAACGGGGCCGGAAGCAGCAGCGGTGGTGGCGTCCAGGGCGGGATCGGCCACAGCCAGCTGAGGTCCCCCGGACTGGGCGGTTGCGGGCGGACCAACCGTGGGATCCAGGCGAATGGCGCGTTGCTCCTCATCGGGGTAGCCCCAGCTCCAGGTGTTGCGCAGCCAGAGGGTGGGCAACAAGGTGAGCGGCGCCTCCACCGGGCCACGGTTGCTCACCCGCAGCCGGATGAGAATGTCGTGCGGGCTCTGCTTGGCGTATTCAACGACGACATCAAAGTAGCGGTTATCGTCGAAGATGCCGGTGTCAATCAGCTCGTATTCCGGCTGCTCCCGGCTGCGACGGCGGTTCTCCTCCAGCAACTGTTGGTAGGGAAAGGCCCGCTGCGGATATTTGTACAGCCCCCGCATAAAGCTGTGGGTGGGGGTGTTGGCGAGGTGGAAGAAATAGTCTTTGATGTCTTCGCCGTGGTTGCCTTCAGGGTTGGACAGGCCAAAGGGCCGCTCCTTGAGGATCGGGTCGTGGCCGTTCCACAGCGCCACGGAAAAGCAGAGGCGGCACTGCTCATCGCACAGCCCCAGCAAGCCATCCTCCCCCCAGCGATAGGCCCGGGAGCGGGCATGGTCATGGGGAAAGGACTGCCAGGCATCGCCGTCGGCGGAGTAGTCCTCACGCACGGTTCCCCATTGACGCTCGCTGAGGTAACTGCCCCAGAGCCCCCACGGGACACTGCCGTGGTCGCGTTCCGCCATGCGGCGCGCTTCCGAGGCCGGCAGTCCCTGGACGTCAGCCAGGGGAGAGGAAATGCTCATGACAATGGCATCAGAGGCCCGGGCTGCTTTGCATGATGCCACCATCGACAAACACCGTGGTGGCGGTGATATAACCCGCAGCATCACTGGCGAGGAAAGCCACCAGCTTGGCAATCTCTTCTGGTTGTGCCATGCGTGCGAGAGGAATGGCGGCGTTGAGCCTCGCCAGCAGCTCGGGGTTGTTCATGGTGGAGTCGTTGATCGGTGTGGCAACAGCGCCTGGCCCCACATTGACGACCGTGATGCCATGGGGCGCCAGCTCCAGAGCGGCGGTGCGGGTCATCATGCGCACACCGCCCTTGGCACAGCAATAAGGGGTGTTATTGGGCATCGGCCAATCCTCATGCACGGAGGAGATATTGATGATGCGGCCGCCAGCGCCCTGGGCAATCATCTGCTTGGCGGCAAACTGAGTCGCGAAAAAAACACCGCGCAAATTCACATTGAGCACCTTGTCATAATCCTCGGGCGTCGTGTCGAGGATGGAGGTGCGGGTTTCGATGCCAGCATTGTTGACCATCACGTCCAGCCGGCCATGTTTTGCGACGGTGGCCTCTACCAGCCGCCTGATGTCATCGAGATTGGAGACATCGGCCTGTACGCCGAAGCTGCTACCGCCATAGGCACCGATCTCGCGCTCCAATTCCTCCGTGGCCTCAGGGTGGGAGCGGTAATCGATCACCACCCGAGCTCCAAGCTCAGCCAGGGTCTCCACAATCGCCTTGCCGATGCCGCTGTTGCCTCCAGTGACAATCGCCACCTTGCCTTCAAGCATGGTGGAGAGGGTTTTCCCGGCCATGGGATTGCGACTGATCTTCACAGCAGGAACCGACTCTCCTGCAACCTAGCCGGAACCTCGCCCCCGGATGCCGCAGCACCCAACTGTGAACTCATGGGACGCCCTGGCACGGGGCACCGCCCGCGGTTCTCGAATGGCGCTCGTGGAGGCCTTCAGGGACCTCACTCCGCGGCTGGCGGTCGGCCGATTCGGTCCTCTGAGCTCACCCCTAACGAAGCCCACTCGTTCGGGAGCGTGGTGGCGTCGATCACCGCACAGGCGACTCTGGAGGCGAGTGAGCCCGCCAGTCAGGCAAAGCCACCGTGGAGGCAGAGATGGGTTGTGCGCATCAGTGCGACTGGAGACGCTGCACAACGCTGGGAGGGGGGATTCTGCTGGGGCTGGAGCCCGCACAGTCTCTGCTCAAGGGAGTGAGCATCTCCGGATCGGCACAAAGTCCCGTGTCCAGCGCTACAGCCCGCAAACGGCGACACCCCTAAAACTCACCCATCAAATGTCCTGATCTTTCAGATCGATTCGCTTCCAGGGATTCCACACCATGACGTCTGAACAGGCTGCACAACTGATCGACAACACTCTTGATCTTGTGCATCAACGGCTGCAAGACCTGGAATCCCAGGCTTTGGTCCATGAGCATCAGGCCTTGGCGGAGGAATTCCGGGAGTGGCGCCACCCAACGGGAGGCCATATTGATCTGATGGTTTTTCCTGGGCTATCCAACTCTTAAAGGACGGCCTGAGGGAGCTCCGTCCGCTCTTTAATCTTTCAAAGATGTTTTCCATACTGATGGCCTGTTTTCTCCCGGGTTCGGATTTATCCAAAGATTTCTTGACATCCGCAGGACAACTCGAAAAATCGCTTTTGGCCTGCCACGACTGGCCGGAGAGTTCAGTCACAGAAAAGGGTTTCACTCCGGGAGGCAAGCAGGGCTGACCAAAAGTCCCGTAGGGGCCGAGGATCAGGGCACGTGTCCATCAGCAGACCAGTTGTTTGTTATTTATACCCAGCCAGGACGGTCCGGGTTCTTCAGCTCCAATTTGCGGGGCCTCAAGTTGACGTTGAGGCAGCCCTGGGGAGGCAAGGGGGAGGCGGAATTTTTCGAGGCGCCCCGTAACCGTTTAAGGAGTGGGTATGGCGTCTGACCGGCATGGGCACGCTGCAGGCAGCGCTCATACGACTTCTGGGCAGGGCTGATTCAAACTTGCCACTCTGCGTTCATGTGCCCAGCAGCTCTGAGGAACTGAGTCCCGAGCTCATAGGGGTCTCAGCATGGGACCTGAATCACAATCGTGGCCTGGCGCCTCTATCCAACCACTTTAAAGCAGCCCTGGACTTCTGGGCGTCTTCCGAAGTCGCCCCATCGAAACAGATGCTGGCAAGGGCTGAAAATCCTGACACCAGTGTGCAGTCCCGTAAACGCGCCATGAATCCTTTGATGGGTGTCTCGTCCGGAGCCCTTGCTGAGTAAGGCATCTGGAGGCACGGACCAAGCCGAAGATGACGCATGAACTTGCGGGACTGCACACTAGGAGCCTGTTGCGCATAGAACAACCGGGTCAACGGTCACATACAAAAGCTGCGAGACGCACCAACCGAGAGCTGTTGAGGATCTCATTGAGATGGCCTAAGGAGGCTCTGGACAACCCCTCAGCGGCACCTGTGAGAGCGCGGAGCTACCAGTTGGTGCAAGGGA
>JBKDSV010000103.1:0-13567 GCA_046340795.1 Cyanobacteriota bacterium
CCACTACGCCTTCGTGGCCGAGAGCGGCCGCTTTCGCAACTTCATGGGGTTCGACCGCCGCTGGCTGGAGAGCGTGGGCTCGGAAGACAGCCACGGCCGGGCGTTGTGGGGTCTGGGGGCCATCGTGGGCCGCACGGAGCAGACCAACCTGCGCAACTGGGCGGCCCGACTCTTCGAGCAGGCCCTGCCCGTGTTGGAGGGGTTCACCTCGCCCCGGGCCTGGGCCTTTGCGGTGCTGGGTCTGCACGAATACCTTCGGGTGCTCCATGGGGATCTGTTGGCGGCCCGCTGGCGCCTGGAGCTGTCGGAGCGGCTGCTCACCGCCTTCCGCTCCCAGGGCAGCGCCGATTGGCCTTGGCTGGAGCCGATCGTGACCTACGACACCGCCCGCCTGCCCCAGGCCCTGATCCTCAGTGGTCGCTGGCTGGAGCGGGCCGACATGCTGGAGACCGGACTGGGGGCCCTGACATGGCTGCAACGCGCCCAAACCTCCCCCGAAGGCCACTTCCGCCCCATCGGCTCAGAGGGCTTCTGGCTGCGGGGAAACCAACCGGCCAGCCACGACCAACAGCCCCTGGAGGCCACCGCCAGCGTGGCCGCTTGCATCGAAGCCCTGCATGCCACCGGTGACGACCACTGGCGCCAGGAGGCCAACCGTTGCTTTCAGTGGTTCCTGGGCCGCAATGATCTGAATCGTCCTCTTTACGATGGAAGCAACGGTGGCTGCTTCGATGGCCTCCAGCCCACGGGGGTGAACCGCAACCAGGGCGCCGAATCCACCCTGTCCTTTCTGATGGCCCTGGCGGACATGAAGTTGCTCACCAGCGAGGAGCTCACCCCCCACCCATGAGCAACCGCCCCGCCGTCTCAGCCGCCTCCCTTCCCCTGGAGAGGCTTCCAGTTCATCTGGAACCGGATCCTCGCAGGGTGCTGCTGCGGCCCTTCCTGCCCAACCTGGTGGTGAAACCCACCGGCAGCCACGGCAGCGTGGAACGTCTGGAGTGTCTGATGGGTCGTCTGGCCGCTCTGCCCCCCGCCACCTGTCAAGCAGAGCTGGAGCGCTTGCGGCAACGCTTCGGCGTGCGTCATCGCACCCTGGAGCAGCTGGCCCGCCAGCGTTGGCACGATGTGCTGGCGCCGCTGGAAACCGAGCATCCCCTCTCGGAGCAGCAACAGCTGTTGCTGGGCTATTACCTCACCCACGAATACTCCCTGGAATCGGCGGCCCTCTTCAATCCCTCCCTGGTGCCCCACCCGGTGCAGGGGGATCTGGCGCCGGGCAGCTTGCGGGTGGTGCTCAGCCTGCGGGCCACAGGGGAGGGGCACATCTCCTCGATCGAATTCCGCAGTGGCGTGATCAGCGCCGATGGGCACCTGCGGCTCGACGCGGTGTCGCCGTTTGTGTTTCAAGGCGAGATCAGCCGCCTCGATGGCGACAACGGGCACTACCGGGTGACTTACAGCCCGGAGAGTGTGCTCAGCGAGCGGGTGCTCTTTCCTGTGACAGCCCGGGAGAGCAACGGCTTGGAAGATGCCCGGTTCGTGCGGCTGGCGGGGGAAGAGCCCCGCTATCTGGCGACGGCCACCGCCTACGACGGCCAGGGCATTCACAGCCAGCTGATCGAAACCAGTGACTTTCGCCGCTTTGATCTGCGCCCCCTGCAGGGTTCTGCGATCCGCAACAAGGGTCTCGCCTTTTTCCCGCGGCAGGTGAATGGCGACTGGTTGATGCTCGGGCGGCAAGACAGCGAGAACATCCACCTGATGCACAGCAAGCAACCGGATTGCTGGCAGCACTCGCGCGTGTTGCTCCGACCCCAGGAAC
This sequence comes from Cyanobacteriota bacterium, assembly GCA_046340795.1. Lineage (GTDB taxonomy): Bacteria > Cyanobacteriota > Cyanobacteriia > PCC-6307 > Cyanobiaceae > Cyanobium. The sequence goes on from JBKDSV010000103.1 coordinate 1,826, forward strand.
CCTGGGAGTTCATCCAATTGGGCAACTGCGGCTCGCCGTTGGAGACGGAGGCCGGCTGGCTGGTGCTCACCCATGGTGTGGGCCCCGTGCGGGAATACTGCATCGGCGCCGCCCTGCTCGACCGCCACGATCCAGCCAAGGTGATTGGTCGGCTGCGTGATCCCCTGCTGCGGGCGGCGGATGACGAGCGGGATGGCTACGTGCCGAATGTGGTCTATAGCTGTGGCGGGCTGATCCATGCAGCTCAGCTCTGGTTGCCCTATGCCGTCTCCGATCGATCCAGCCGACTGGCACGGGTGCCGCTGGCGCCACTGCTGGAGGCGTTGCTGGCGTCACCGCCGCAGGAGCTGTAGACAACTTGATGAGCTCTCCTCCCAGCTCAACAGCCGATCCGCTCCCTTCGCCTCCCCAGCGCGCCCGATCCCCTCAACGTTTCAGCTCCTGCTCCGCACGGCGTGGCCAGCCATCCGCAATCAGGTGCAGGTCGATGTTCAGCCCCCTCAGCTGATGCTGCAGCCGCTCCGAGAGGGGCCGGCGAAACAGGGAGGTGAGGCGAGAGCGCATGGTTTGGCCGAGAACGATCTGGGTGATGCGCCGCTCCTGCGCCACCCGGGCGATCGTCGGCAGGATCTCCGTGCTCTCCTCCCGCAGAAACATGGCCCCCACGTCGGCGCAGAGCTGTTGGCACTCCTCCTGGAGGAGGGATTCCTCGCGGCTGAGAAACCGCTTGGGATCCTTCACCGTGAGGGCCAGCAAAGGGGCGTCCATGGCGGCGGCGAGGCGGGCGGCGCGGCGCAACAGCCGCTTGCTGCCGGGGGTGGGGGAGAGACACACCATCACCCGTTCCCGCAACGGCGTGAGAGAGGGCAGCTCATCGTCTTCCACCCGATCCGCCACCTCCCGCAGCGAGAGCTCCCGCAGAGCCACCAGCTTGGGTCGTTGGAAAAAGTTCGCTAGAGCCTGGCCCACCTTGTCCGAGGGAAACACCTTTCCCTCCTCCAGCCGTTCCCGCAGTGTTTCCGGCGTCACATCGACGAGCACCACCTCATCGGCGAGCTCCAGCACGCGATCAGGGATCCGTTCGCGCACTACCACGCCGGTGAGCTCGGCCACCAGATCGTTGAGGCTTTCCAGGTGTTGGATGTTGAGCGTGGAGAACACGTCCATGCCGGAGAGCAGCAACATCTCCACGTCCTGCCAGCGTTTCTCCCGCTCGCTGCCGGGCACGTTGGTGTGGGCGAGCTCATCCACCAACACAAGCTGGGGCCGGCGCACCAGGATCGCCGCCACATCCATCTCCTTCAAGATCACCCCTTGCCACAGCAGGCGCTTGCGGGGTACCTCCTCCAAGCCCTCCGCCTCCCGGGCCGTGTCCACCCGGCCGTGGGTGTCGAGCAGGCCGATCACCACGTCAGTGCCCTCCCGCAGCGCCTCCTTTCCCTCTTGGAGCATGCGACAGGTCTTGCCCACGCCCGGCGCCATGCCGATGAACACCTTGTGGCGTCCGCGGCGGTGGGTGGAGCGAATCATGGCTGCGGCGTGGAGGCCGCAGACGGCTGTGCCGAGGGCCTGGCTGGCGCAGACCCGTTCAGCGCCTCCAGGGCCAGGTTGAAGGTGAGCACATTCACGACCGGCTCGATCGCCCGCAGGGTCAGTGGCCCCTCCAGGCTCTGCCGCAGCAGCCCTTCAAGAGGCTCCAGGGGGAGGCCCCGTTCCCGAGCCAGGCGCGGCAACTGCTGACGCGCCGCCTCCAGGCTGATGTGGGGATCGACGCCAGAGGCGGAATCCAGCAGCAGATCCGCCGCTGGCCGCTCGATTCCAGCGCGTTGCCAGGCGCTGGTGGCGCTGGCCACGCGCTGCGTCAACGCCGGGGAGGTGGCCGCCAGGTTGGGAACCCCCGCGGGCCGGCCCTGGAGGTGGCGCGGCGAGTGAAACGGTTGGCCGATCAGCCGAGATCCCACCACCACGCCAGCGCGTCGCACCAGGCTGCCCGCCGCTGCCTCCGGTGCCACCAGGCGGGCCATACCCAGCACCGGCAGGGTGATCACCACCACGCAGAGCAACCAAAGCACAAGGGTGAAGCGCAGGGCGCGCGCCAGTGCGGCGGGGAAGGCCATCAAAACTTCTCCGGAGACAGGATGACGGCAAACAGATAGGCCGAGAGGGCCGCGCTGCCAGACAGGAGAAAGGCGAGAGCATGACTCTGCAGCGGCGGCTGGCGGCCCTGAAACAACGGCGCCAAAACGATGCTGCCGCCAACAAGCAGCAAAGGAAGCCAGAAGCGGAGGTGCGGAAAACGCGTCATGGATGGCAGGAGACAACGGGCCAATGCTCCTCAGAGCGGGCGCAGGGCGGCAATGGCCAGGTCGATCAGCTTGATGCCCGCGAAGGGGGCGACCAGGCCGCCAACGCCATAGATCAGCAGATTGCGGCGCAGCAGCTGCTCAGCGTTGAGGGGACGGAAGGTCACGCCACGCAGGGCCAAAGGCACCAAGGCGGGAATGATCAAGGCATTGAAGATCATGGCCGAAAGAATCGCCGATCGGGGGGAGGCCAGTCGCATCACATTCAGGGCCTGCAGACCGGCGCCGGCAAAGAGCGCCGGCAGGATGGCGAAATACTTGGCGATGTCGTTGGCGATGGAGAACGTGGTGAGCGCTCCGCGGGTGATGAGCAGCTGCTTGCCGATCGTGACGATGTCGATCAGCTTGGTGGGATCACTGTCGAGGTCGATCATGTTGGCCGCTTCCTTGGCGGCCTGGGTGCCGGAGTTCATGGCGACGCCCACATTGGCCTGGGCCAGGGCCGGCGCGTCGTTGGATCCGTCACCGGTCATTGCCACCAATTTGCCGCGCTGCTGTTCCCGCTGAATCACGCTGATCTTGTCCTCCGGCGTGGCCTCGGCGATGAAGTCATCCACACCGGCCTCACGAGCGATCACTTCCGCGGTGATTGGATTGTCGCCAGTGAGCATCACGGTGCGGATGCCCATGCGGCGCAGTTGATCAAAGCGCTCGCGAATGCCGGGTTTGATGATGTCTTTCAGATAGATCACACCATGGACCTCCCCATCGCGACACACGGCCAGGGGCGTGCCCCCCAGGCGTGACACCTGCTCAAAGCAGGTCGCAAGTTCTTCAGGCACCCGACCGCCGCGGGAGCGCACGAAACCCTGGATTGCGTCGACAGATCCCTTGCGGTATTCGATTCCCCCCGCAGCCCCCCCAGGTACATCCGTGCCGCTCATGCGGGTGCGCGCTGAGAAGTCGATGCCGCTGGCGCTGATCGGATCAAAGGGCAAGGTGGCGCCGAGTTTCTCCGCCAGACGCACGATCGAGCGCCCCTCCGGCGTCTGATCCAGGCAACTGGCCGCCAAAGCCACCGCAGCCAGCTCGACGGTGCTGTGACCCGCGACCGGCATGAACTCTTCCGCGAGGCGATTGCCGAGGGTGATCGTGCCCGTCTTGTCGAGCACCAGGATGTTGACGTCTCCACAGGCCTCCACCGCCCGACCAGAGGTGGCGATGACGTTGAACTGGGCCACCCGGTCCATCCCGGCGATGCCGATCGCGCTGAGCAGGCCACCGATGGTGGTGGGGATCAGGGCAACGAGCAGGGCCACCAGCGTCACCGCGGAAGGAGCCGCATCGACAACGCCAGCCACCGCCGGCAGGGTAGCCACCGCGATCAGAAACACCTGGGTGAGCACCGCCAGCAGCACGGTCAGGGCGATCTCGTTGGGCGTTTTGCTGCGCTCGGCTCCTTCCACCAGGGCGATCATGCGGTCGATGAAGCCTTGACCCGGATCGGCGCTGATGCGCAGGCTGAGCTGATCGGACAACAGGCGCGTGCCACCGGTGACGGAACCCGCCACATCCGATCCCGCTTCCTTGAGCACCGGCGCCGATTCCCCCGTGATCGCCGACTCATCCACCGACGCCACCCCCTCGATCACCTCCCCATCCGCGGGGATCACATCCCCCGCCACCACGAGCACCCGATCGCCGCGTCGCAGGGTGGCGGAATCAACCGGTTGACTGGAGCCATCGGGCCGCAGCAGCCGGGCCTGGGTGCGGGCCTGGGTGCGGCGCAGGGCATCGGCCTGGGCCTTGCCGCGCCCCTCCGCCAAGGCTTCGGCAAGGTTGGCGAACAGCAGGGTGGCAAGCAGGCTGAGGCAAATCAGGGCATTGAACCCCCGCTCGCTGGCCTCCGCCCGCGCATCCAACAACCCTGGCGCCAGGGTGAGCAGCAGGCACAGGGCCGTGCCGCACCAAACGACGAACATCACGGGGTTGCCCACAGCCAGCCGGGGGTCGAACTTTTTGAGCGCCTCCAGCAGGGCGCGGCGCAACAGGCCCCGCTGGCGTGGCCGCTCGGTGTAGCGCCGCTCGTGGCGCGGACCGCGCGGCATGCGCGGGAAGTGAACGCGTCTGGGTGTCGTCATCGCCGCGGCTCAGGGGGCAAGCATCAGGGTGAGGGCTTCGGCGATGGGTCCGAGGGCCAGCACGGGAAAGAAGGTGAGGGCGCCGAGGATCAGCACCACCACGGCGGTCACGCCCGTGAAGAGCACGGTGTCGGTGCGCAGGGTGCCGGGGCTGGGCTCCAGGGCGGGCTTGCGGCGGAATCCATCCGCCAGGGCCAGGAGGGCCGCGATCGGCAGGTAGCGACCGCCCAGGAGACTGACGCTGGTGGTGAGGTTCCACCAGCGGCTGCCATCGGCCAGACCCTCCAGACCACTGCCGTTGTTGGCCGCCGCAGAGGCGTACTCGTACACCACCTGGCTGATGCCATGGGAATCGGGGCCGCTGAACCCCGCCACGGCGGAACCGCCCGCCAAGGTGAGGGCCGCGGGAAGGAGCACGAAGAGCGGATGGAGGAGCAGCACCAGGCTGGCCCAGACCACCTGGGCTTTCTCCACCTTGCGACCCAGCACTTCGGGAGTGCGCCCCACCATCAACCCCGTGAGAAACACCGCCAGCAAGACAAACACCAAGAGATGAGCGATGCCCGTGCCCTGTCCGCCGAACACCACCTGCAAAAAGAGTTGGAACAGGGCGACAAGATGCGTCAAGGGCATGGCGGCATCCAGGCTGCCGTTGACCGCGCCGGTCATGGAGCCGGTGGCGACGACGGCCCAGGCGCCGGTGAGGGGGGCGCCAAAGCGCAGCTCCTTTCCCTGCAGGTTGGCGCCGCTCAGCCAAGGAAGCAGGAGGGGGTTGCCGGCTTCTTCGGCCGCCATCGCCACCAACCCTCCCGCCACCAGCAGGGTCAAGAGCAGGAGCAGGAGCAAGGTGCTTTGGCGGCGATTGTTCAAAAAGCGCCCGAAGGCATCGAGCGTGGCCGCCGGAAGGGCGAGCATCGCCCAGAGGAGAAGGAGGTTGGAGAGCAGGGTGGGGTTTTCGTAAGGGTGGGCGGAATTGGCCGCAAGGAAACCACCGCCATTCTCGCCAAGGTGTTTGATCGCCTCAAACAGGGCGATGGGGCCGCGGGGGAGCAGTTGCTGGCCGCCCTCCAGGGTGGTGACGGCCAGGGGCGGTGCCAGGGTCATCGGCACACCGCACAGCAGCAGCGGAACGGCGAGCAGGAGGGAACCGGGCAGGAGCACGCGGGTGAGAGCGCGCAGCAGATCCCTGTGGAGATTCCCCAGGGGTTGCCCGCTGAAGCCGCGAATCACGGCAAAGCCCACCGCCAGTCCCGTGGCCGCAGAAACAAACATCAGAAACTGCATCACCCCCAGCTGGGCCAGGGTGCCGAGGCTCCGCTCGGGGATGAGGTGCTGCTGATCGGTGTTGGTGAGGAAGGAAAGGGTGGTGTGCAGCGCCAAATCCCAGCGCAGACCGTGGAAGCCGAGGGGGTTGAGCCAGGGCGGTTGAACGAGGAGCAGCGCCAGGGCCAGGGCAGCGCAAGCGGCGTTGGTGAGAAGGAGGGGGATGAGATAGGCCCAGGCGGAGTCTGCGGGGCGGTCAGATGCACCGATCCAGCGCAGCAGGCGGGCTTCAATCGGCATCAGCCAGCGGTCGAGGGCGGGCTGGGGCTGGTCGGTAAAAACGGCGTGGAGGTATCGGCCCAGCAGAGGCGCGGTGAGCACGACAGCCGCCAGGGTGAGGGCAGCCAGCAGCCAGGGGAACATGGGCGCGGCAGATTCAGCTGGGGGAACTTTCGAGCCTGGCCGAGGGGACGGCAAGGGCGACGCGATCAGAAGCGCCGCAGCTTCTCGATCTCATCTGTGTCGACGCGTATCGATCGGCGGAGCAGGCGTGCGGCAGAGAAGCAGGGCTGACCAAAAGTCCTGTGGAAGCCGGGGATCAGGGCGCCTGTCCATCGGCAGACCCGTCGTTATTTGTGCCCAGCCAGGACGGTCCGCGTTCTTCAGCTCCATTTGCGGGACCTCACCTTGACGTTGAGGCAGCCCTGGGCAGAGAAGGCGTATTCCTTGGCGCCTGCCTAAGGAAGCTCTGGACAACCGGTCGCCAGTGGAAGTTGTCCCTTGCACCAACTGGGAGCTCCGCGCACTCACGGGTGCCGCTGAGGGGTTGTCCAGAGTCTCCCTAAAGGCGTCATGGCTTCCTGCTGTTTCACTCTCGTTTGACAGGACTTTGAGATGGCTGCGGCAGCGGAGCAGCCCCCTCACTTCAGCCACACCACACTGCAGCCGGGCCCGCCATCCCCCTGCTCCGCGTCGCTCACACGCTCGACATAGGGCACGTTGGCCAGCCAATCCCGCAGACCCCGTTTGAGTTTGCCGGTGCCGATGCCGTGGATGACCCACAGGGGTCCGTTGGCGGCCCGCAGGTGTTCTTCCACCGTCGCCTCCGCCTCATGCACCCGCAGGCCGCGCACATCGATGGTGTTGCGCGCGGTGCGCACTTCCGGCCCGCGGCTGGCAGGGTTGCGGCGGCTGCGCACGGCCACCACAGGCTGGCGCGGTTCCGGCGGAGTGGCCTTCTCGCCATGCAGTCCCTCGATGGCGGAGAGCTCCAGGGTGAGGCGCATCAGGCCACAGCGCACGGTGAGGTCGCGACCGTCGTCGGAGAGGGCGAGCACCTCGGCAGCCTTGCCCAGCGACAACACCCGCACCCGCTCGCCCACCTTCGGCAGCCAGCCCTCGTGCTCGCGCCGTTCCGGGAGCGGTCGATGGGCTTCCTCCAGCTTGCGCAGCCGCTGCCCCACCTGCCGGGCTGCCTCTCCCGCCTGCGTGGGCTGGGCCCGGCCCGCCTGGCGCAGGCGACGAATCAAGCGGCGCACTTCTCCCTGGCCGGCGCGAATCGAGCGCTCCAGTTCCTGGCGCCGTTGCTCCTGGAGCTCGGCGCTTTGCTCCTTCTGCTGCTGCCAACGCTCCAGCAATTCCTCGTGCAGCAGTTCGGTGCGGGCGAGCAGGGCTGCGGCCTCCTCCGCCGCCTCCTGCTGCCGCTGGCGCTGGCCCTCCAGCCCGGCGATCACGGCGTTGACGTCGCCTTCGCCGCTGGGGGCCAGCAGGGTGTGGGCTTCGTCGAGCACGGCGGGCTCCAGGCCCAGGCGAGCGGCGATGGCCAAGGCGTTGCTGCGGCCGGGGATCCCCCACTGCAGGTGGTAGGTGGGCGAGAGGGTATCGACATCGAAGGCGACGGAGGCGTTTTCAAAGCGGGGATCGCTGTATTTGAGGGCTTTGAGCTCGCCGAAGTGGGTGGTGGCGATCGTCAGCCGGGCCCGCTCCGCCAGCTGACGCAACAGGGCGATGGCCAAGGCGGAACCCTCCGTGGGGTCGGTGCCCGCGCCCACCTCATCGAGGAGCACCAAGGAGGCGCCTGGGGCGAGAGGGCTGTCGCCGAGTCTGCCAGCCCCCGCGACAGGCTCCCGGGGGCTGCGCCCAGCCGGAAGACCCTCGGGGTGACTGAGTTTCTCGAACGGGGTCCCTGGGTCGCGAGGGGGGCCGAGAGGTGGTGCCAGAGCGGCGTCGAGCAGGGGCACGCGATCGCTGCCGACACGCTCTGCATTCTCTGTGCTTCCCGTCTCGGGCAGGGCCGCCAGGATGCGAGCGATGCGGCGAATGTGGCCGCTGAACGTGGAGAGGTTCTGCTGCAGCGACTGCTCATCGCCGATGTCCGCCAGCACCCGGGCGCACCAGGGCAGCCGGGGTGTGGCGGCACAGGGCAGAAACAAGCCAGCGCGGGCCATCAGCGCCGCCAGTCCCACCGCTTTGAGCGTCACCGTCTTGCCACCGGTGTTCGGCCCGGTGATGGCCACCACCCGCACCGGCTCCTCCACCCGCACGCTCACCGGCACCACGGGATGGCCCCCCTCGTTGCGCTCCAGCCAAAGCAGCAAGGGGTGCCGCAGACCCTCCAGAGCCCAGCCGGCCAGGGGATCGGCGGCGAGTTCAGGGCGCAGGCCGCCGATCCAGGCGCTGTAGCGCGCCCGGGCCAGGGCTGTGTCCAGCCGCAGGAGCACCGCCTGCACCACACCCAGGGCCTCGCGATCAGTCCCCACCAGCCCACTGAGCTCCTTCAACACCGCCTGCTCCAGCTCTCGCTCCTGGCCCTCCAGCTCCCTGAGGCGATTGCCAAGGGGAATCACGGCCTGGGGTTCGAGAAACACCGTGCTGCCGGAGGCGGAGCTGTCGTGCACCAGCCCCGCCAGCTGGCTGGCTGCCCCCGCTTTCACCGCCAGCACAGGCCGGCCGTTGCGTTCGGAGATCACAGTGTCTTGCAGCATCGGCGCCCAGCGGCGCACCAGGTCTTGCAGCCGCTCGCGCCGCTCCGCCCGCGCTCCGGCCAAGTGGCGCCGGAGCTCCTGGAGGGCGGAGCTGGCCCGATCCGCCACCCGGCCGCCCTCCTCCAGACAGAAACGCAACCGCTGCTCCAACTCCGGCAGGGTGCGCAACTCCGCCACCAGGGCGGTGGTGACGGGACGCAGGGCGGGGTCATCGATCTGGCGCCGCAACCGGCGAGCCGCCGCGAGGGTGGAGGCCACCTCCAGCAGCGCCTCGCCGTCGGCGACACCGTCCTTGCCGCAGAGGGCCACGGTGTGGCGCAGGTCAGCCACCCCATGAAAACTCAGGCCCCCTTCCATGAGGCCATCAAGGGCCAGAAGCTCAGTGGTTTCGACCAACAGCTCCTGGCTGTGCGCGGCTGTGGCGCCCAAGGGCAGGTCCTCTACCTGGCGCCGGCCGACGGGGGTCGCGGCGAAGCTGGCCACCTGGCCGCAGAGGCGCGGCCATTCCAGAAGCTCCAGCGCCTCGTTCTGAATGGCGGCATGCATGTCCTGAAACGCACGCGCATCCTGGATGGTTGCTCTCACGCCAGGCCGCTGGGAAAGGTGAGCGGAATGGGGGCGGCTCCCACGTTCGAGGGCAGGCCTTCTGCTGGCTCATAGAGCAGCTCCAGCCAGTTGCCTTCTGGATCTTGCAGGTAGAAGGAGGCGCTGCCGTCCCGATGATCGTGCACGGGGCCGCAGCTGTGGCCCCGGGCCACCAGCTCCTCGCGGGCCTGATCCACGGCGGTGCGATCTTGGTAATGAAACGCGAAATGGGGACCCGCCGCTTTGTAGCTGGGACTGAGCAGGGCGATGCCCTCCCCGCTGTGGGGCCACTGCAGATAGCACCAATCGTTGGCCTCCCAGGTGAGGCGCAGGCCAAGGGCGGTGTAGAAGGCTCTGGCCCGCTCCATGTCCTGCACCCGCAGGGCCACATGGCCGAGACGATGAACGGCGGCCGGCGCCATGGCGAAAGGACTCACTGATGCCATTCTCCCGCAAGAGAGCCGGCCGCTGCGGGTTGTGCGTGCCCCGCTGGCCAGGCCCGGAAGCAAGGGATCAGCCGCCGACCCGGTCGGACGCCATTGGGCTGGTGGGCAACCCTCTTGCGGTGCAGGGTGGTGAGGCTGTGGGGCCCTTCCTCGCCGGGGCTGGCCACAGGGTCGTTTCAATGGATTGACATGCGCCTTGATCATCGGCATTGACGGGGCTTTTGGTCAGCCCTGCCCAGACAGGGCTGCTTCAAAGGAGTCGGATGGAGACGCCGGACTACGATTGTGATTCAGGTCCTACGCTGAGCTCCCTGTGAACTCTGGACTCGGACCCTCGGAGCTGCTGGACACCTCAGCCCAGGCGCGGCAAGCTTGAATCAGCTCTGCCTGTCCAGGCAGCCCACGGACCATTAGTTGTCTGTCCCGGCGGCCATCAACTGTCCCCGGGCATTGCGCTTTTGTGGATGGGAACAGCTGCTCTCCATTGGTCTCCTCACTCGAAACCCCTGCTGCCGCGAGCGATCTGATCAGTTTTCTCAAGGCACTGCCCGATTGCCGGATGCGCCGCGGCATCCGCTTTCCGCAGTGGTGGATGCTGCTGGTGGCGATCCTTGCCATCCTCGGCAACCAAGGATCGCTCCTGGGTATGGAGCGTTTTGCCAAGCACCACCGCAAGGTTCTGAACGAGTTGCTCGGCACCCGTGTCGCCAAGTCGCCATCCGATTCCACGTTCCGGTTGCTGTTAGCTCAGCTTGATGTAGATGGCTTTCAGGATCTTCTCCAAGGCTGGATGCATGTCCAGGTCGGCAATGCTGAACAGATTGACAACTTGCTCTGTGACGGCAAAACACTCAGGGGATCGATCGATGAGACCGCTTCCGGAGCAGTGCGTTTTATCGCCCAAGTGAGCCTCTACTCCAGACCCCTTGGTGTGGCCATCGCCCAGAGTGTCTCTGCCGCCGAGGCTGCCAGCGAGATTGCGGTATGGCGGGAGTTGCTCGATCGCGTCGGTCTTGAGGAAGTGCTGGTGCAAGCGGATGCGTTGCAGGCAAAGCGCCCGTTGGTCTCATCCTTCAACAGCGGAGTGCCGCCGTCCTGATCAAGGTAAACAACAGCCGTCATTAAGTTTTTCATGTCCGTCCAGGGGGGCGGGACAACCACCAAGACCCTTGCTCTAACAATAATTTCTGCCCTTTTCAAGATGATTTCACGTCAATTAAGCAGGGGTTCTGGTTGCTTCGATTGGGCGACTGCGGAGATCCAGAAGTCGTAAGGGCACCTCGAAAAATTCCGCCTCCTCCTCGCCTCCCGGAGTCAAATCCCTTGCTGTCACTGACCTCGCTGGCCAGTCGCGGCAGGCCAAAAGTGATGTTTCGAGGTGCCCGTAAGTACCCAGAGCAAAAAACTTCAACACACCAGCGACGATAACCCAAGCTGTCACTGGGATGCCGCGCAGGTCATGTTATGTTTATCTGGGGCTTGCTGAGCAACCCAAATCCTTTGCGCCACACTTGATTCCGGGGTCAATTTTGCGTTAGGGAAGCTCTGGACAACCGGTCGCCAGTGGAAGCCGTCCCCTTGCGCCAACTGGGAGCTCCGCGCTCTCACGGCTGCAGCTGAGGGGTTTTCCAGAGCCTCCTTAGGATGGGACGCGCGATCGGCCATTCCTGGCTTAGAAGAAACCGCTGGCGCGCAAATGTACGTTTTTCAGCACACTGGTCAGCTATCGATTGAAGAGTTTCACTCGTCTTTTGGTGGAAAGCTGGATGCCAACAACCGCTGGGTTCTGCTCCACAAGCTGATTCCGTGGATGTCACTGGAAAGCCACTATGCGCCCCACTTCAACGCTAAAACAGGAGCCCCAGCCAAGCCCTTCCAGATGGGAGCACGTCACCTTAGCAGTGAGTAATTATACTTAGGCTGTGGTCAGTGTTGGTGTGCCAATGAGGTCATTCAGATAGGCGCAACGATGGGCGAGTACTTGGGGAACGCGCTCTGCCTTCCACTGAGCACCCGGCAG
>JBKDSV010000104.1:0-3982 GCA_046340795.1 Cyanobacteriota bacterium
TCCTGGACCCGCAACCTCCTTCAGCTACGGATCCACCCAGTCCAATGTGGGTTGCTTGGGGGTTTCGAAGTTAACATTCGCGATCAGCATGAGCGCCATCTCAACATCTTGCTAGAGCGAGAAGTCATCAGCCATAAGTATTTTCTCTGTAGTGAGATGGACTACCGTAATGACAGCCGCTGGGAGTTTGCGTCTCCGCCGGAACAAGATGAGACCGTCAATACCGAGGATTACGGCCTTGCTGAATTTTATCAAGACAATGACAATAATGAACGCACCCAGCTGATGCAAAAGGCCGAAAACCTGATGAGCCTTCTCGATCTCGATGTAGAGAACACGCCATGGACGAAGCTTTATCAAGTAGCACAAGAGTTCTGGTCATCCGTTTTGGCATATCAACGGACAGGAGCATATGTGAATTCTCGCGATCGTTGGGAAGAGCTGAAAATGTGCTTCCGCTTCCTCTTTACCGGCCTACGTCCGCCTGAATCAATAACGATGGAAAGTCTAAGTGAGCGGTGGTCGGAGTGTTCAAAAGCTCTGCTCGAAGTTGAAAACACAGATCTGGATGCACTGGTAGCGGATGGAGGAGAGGAGAGCAATCAAAACCTGGCTGATTTTGAAATAGCCGCACGGATCACAGCCATCATCCGCCACTGTCAGGAAATTACGGAGGAGATCTTTGGGAACGCTGCTCCTGATGTGCCCGTGCTTCCAGGTGATAAAATGAGCGTCTTACCAGGGGAAGTTGTATGGCCCTCCCAGCTGACTGACAAGCAAAAAGATGGCAAACTCACGAAGAAGCTTATTGACTTATTTGGTCAACAACGTCATCAAAGATCAATACTTTTGGAGCCTCTGCTTAACCCTACTGAGCTCGAAAACGAACTCCTTGATGATCCCAATGACATTCAAGCCTGTGTCACCCACAGCACGGCACTGGTCAAGCTGATTAATGCCTTGAAGGGCCATCTGCAGGGAAAACAATGGGAATTGGTGAAGCGCCCACATCACACTGTTCAATCCACAATGAGTGGAAACAAACGCGTGCCGGTTGCTACTGATGTCAAAGATCTCCTCCCCCCACAGATGGAGAATCCGCTGCCTGAAGCTGTATCTCAAGAGTCATCTCCTCCGATGTACTTTGCCAATCTCCTCGAACGCTTGGGCTTTGCTGTGGATCTTGCAGCCTATGATGCACTCGGTCAACCGATCAATGGCCAACTACTCTGCGACGAACTGAATGAGCTGCAGAAAGACATTGTGGAAAAGGACCATCGTCTGGTCGTTTGGCTGCCACAGGAGAATCGTGGGCCGGAGCCCGATGAGAAGGAATCGCAGGGTGATAAACCTGAACCTTATGCCTTCCTGAAGGTCGCCTTGATCCCCAAGACATTAATTGCCAAGGATCTTACAGCTGGTAGTGATAGTGACTTTGAGAAGTTTCTAAAGATGCGAGGGATCAAGGGTGATCTGAAGAAATTTCACCAGTTTTTGCTGGAGAATCAGAAGAACTTGGGTTCTGACTCCAACGAACTACGGATGCGACCCGTCGGTAATCGCTGGCTCAGCCTCTGCGCCACCGCTGGGCACACCATCAGCTACTGGGATGGATACGACGACAAACGCCATGTGTTTGAGGTGTCTGTGCGAGCCATGTCCCGCCACGAACGCTTGCTGCGCTGGGCTGGAGTGGGTGAGAACAATTCCCCTGGCAAGCCACCATCACCAGCGATCCGGGTGGTTCGTACCGTTCGGCAGTTCACTACTGAAGAAGAAAAAGATGTCAACCTTGTACCCCGTCCCGTCTACGTTCATCCCAATCCCAGCCGAATACAGTTTAGTTATGCTCTTCCTGTAGAGGGGGCCAGATCTCTCATGAACAATCTTTCGGCGGTGCGAAGTGGCTGGCGGGGAGTCGAGGTTGCCTTTGGTCTTCAAATCAATGATTCCGAGAGAAAGTTTATTGAGTACGTCAAACAAAGCAAACAGAGTGATTCTAGCCCCAATGTCACCCTTCGCCATGAAAGTGCCCTCCGACCAAGGGTGATGGAGTTGAGAGAGGAAATCAAGGATGAAACAGCAGATATCATTCAGGTTGATGACACCTGGGGCTGCCAAGATTTGCCAAGTCCTTCATATTTGCTTGCCGGCAAGGAGATGATGAAGCTGATCAGCGCAAAGAAGCGCACGGAATTAAATGTAGAACGGGGTTGGTTTGGAACGCATGCCACACCGCACCAAGCCGGTGAATGGATTCGGTTGCTTGATCAAGGGCTGGAGTTTGTAGTAGCGGTGCCATATAAGCAAGGCAGCAGGATGATCAAGCTACAAACCAATGACGCAAGCCCCCGTCCCACACCAAACTGCTACATGGCGATTGACTCAGAGCTGTTCTGGATCAAGGCAGTGAGCTCAGATGGGACGACATTGTTGGTAGATTATGGCCAACTTGATACAACGAATGTCAAACATCAGGAATTGACAACGGCGATGCTTCTTCTCCCAGCAGAGGAAAGCTGTGAATTGAGAATGTTCCGTAATGAACGCCTCCTTTCGAGCCCGAATCTTCCCTACTGTTTTCAGTACAGTATGGCAACCAGAGTTCACTATGAATACAACGCAGGCGAATGGCTCCCTGATTCATCTGCGGTAGCCGTACGTGAACCAGCACGCCTGGCCAGGTGGATACTGATTGATGGGAACCTCGATTCGAACCAGAAAATAGCTGTGTCCTTGGTCTTGTCACGCAACTGGGATTTGATGACCCCTGAAGAGCAACATCAATACAAGCAGATGACAAAGGACGACACCGATGTGGATCATTCCGTCGCGTTTTATCCCGACCCCTATCTCGTCTACGAAGTTTTCTACTTCCATCCACTCACTTCAGCTTCAGGTGTCTTTTTCCATCTTGAGAGCATCCTCATGCCTCTGGCCCCTGGTTACACGCCACAGGGAGAACCCAAGCCCTTTGCCGCAAAGAGTTCACAATACCTTGATTTTCTTGCTACAAACAATCTCAACCCTGAAGATCGGCTCTATCGGGTAGACCTACATTTGGGGCTGCCTGCGGAGATTCAACCCAAGGAGTTCAAAGCTGATCAGCTTCGGCTGCAGATCCGGCGCAATGCCTTAAGCAGCACGCTGCGTCGCAACCCCGACACCGACCCGGAGTAACCCATGGCTGAGTATGACAAGGCTCCAATCCGGCTGGACCTCCAAGCTGATTGGGGCACCCTAACCACTTTCGTCAGTACTTTCCAGCTGAAACGGCTGATTAACTTTATTGAGGGTGCTGTTGTAGCCCTCCGAGCTAAAAAACGCCACTTCCGGTTGCCAGAAATACTTCACTATGTTACCGAGATTACTCTGAGTAAACAGGGCTCGAATCCTGAACTCATGATGTCCTTCAATCATACAATGAAAAAGGAAGGTGATGTCCCGGAGATGGAACTCGATGCAATTGTACAAATCACTCATGCTATCAATGAACAGAAAGTTGAACAAGATCAACAAATCGTGATTAGAGGCGTCCTGTTGCGTGGGTTTCTCTCAATCCAGCTTGATAAGCATCCTCTATTTGAGACGTTTTGGCCTCATTGTAAGCAACCTCAGAGGCTCATTCTCGATTCTCGCTCTTGCTGGGTTGAGATGGTTGAGAATAAGCTAAAGCTCAGGCCTGTCCCTACCGTTGAACCTGCTGATGGGCGACAAAAAGGTATCCAATGGGAGATTCTAGATGTCTCAAACTACCAGTCACACCTGATCAGCTCTATTCGAACGATTGGCCATCTCCCTGAGAGTCAGGGCATGACGTCCCCCGCACATGATGGTCTCCAACGGGAGCACGTCACCTTAGCAGTGAGTAATTATACTTAGGCTGTGGTCAGTGTTGGTGTGCCAATGAGGTCATTCAGATAGGCGCAACGATGGGCGAGTACTTGGGGAACGCGCTCTGCCTTCCACTGAGCACCCGGCA
>JBKDSV010000105.1:0-39242 GCA_046340795.1 Cyanobacteriota bacterium
ATCCAGGCCAAATCTGCTTCCAAAAAAGGATTTCTGAAGAACCTGTTTGCTTGAGCCAGCTCAATGAGCTCCTCAAGAGCTCTCGGTTGGTGCGTCTTGCAGCTTTTGTCTGTGACCGTTGACCAAGTTGTTCTATGCGCAACAGGCTCCCTAGCCCGGAGCCCTTTCTGAGGGAGGCATCTGGACGCGCGGACCAAGCCGAAGACGACGCATGAACTTGCGGGACTTCACACCAGTAGCCAGCTGGAAGTGCGCTGTTGGATGGCGTTTGCCCGCCAGATCGAGCTGGAGTGTCCCGTCGGGGAGAGCGGCCAAAGCTCACCCCTGGCGATTATTGCTTCCGCTTCGCCAGGGGTGTTGCGCTCTTGCCGCTGACCCCTGGAAGCGGGCCAGAAAACCCGGCGCTCAACAGCCCACCCCCAAAGCCACCAGGCGCACCTGAAGCTCCTCCCAGCGGAAGCTGCGGGGATCTGCCCGTTCACCAGCGAGGTCAACATGGCGATGGGTGGTGATGGCCTGGGCGGCAATCGAAAACCGCTGCATCCAATCCGCCAGCACAACGGCCATCGCGTCGTATTGCGCTGGGCTGTAGCCGCTGTGGCTGCCCCCCGCGTGTTCCCCATCCACCGGCGTCTCCAAGCTCAAATGCAGGGCGAAGTTATTCACCGACCCCCCCACCTTCGGATTGGTGATCGCCCACTGGCCCTGGAAAGCGGAGTTGCCAGCCCCGAAGGCCCGCTTGGCGGGATCCACCGCCTCCACAATCTCCCCTCTTTCGCCGATGAGCATGTGGTAGCTCACCTGGTCGTCATCGCGGGGATGGGGGGTGAGAAAGGTGTTCACGGCCGAACTCAGGCCATACACCGTCTCGTGCAGCACCACCAGCCGAGGGGTGGGATCCAGGGGATTGCCGAAAGCGTCCTGGCTCAGGCGCTCCCCGTAGTTCGTGGGATGGATGCGCAACCGCTGGATCCGCCTGGGCAGCTCGGCTTTCAGGCGGGTGAGGCGCGCCCGCAGGGCGGGATCCACGGCCGCGCAGGCATGGCCGAGGGGCGATCTCCACAGCGCTTGCGCCGGCGCTGGCGGGGCTGGCTGACGGGGAGTCAAGGGAGGCTGGGCCTGGTGGCGCACCTCCTCCAGGATGTCGAGCAGGGACGGGGCGCTGTTGGCCCGGGGGCTCCCCCCGGCGCCCCGCACCAGCCAGAGCACCATGCCGCTGGCCACCAGGCTGGCGCCGGCCATCCCGAGCAACGCGCCCTTGGCCTGGCTGTGCAGGCTCAAGGCACCAGCTCCAGCCAGCGCCGACGGCGCTCCAGGGCCTCCGGGCTGACCTCTGAATCGGGGCGAAGCCACCAGCGCTGGCTGGTTGGCGGCTGGGGAAGAAGGGTGGTTTCGCGCACCAGACCCTGACGACAGAAGAGCAAGGACAGGGGAGCGCCTGGCCCCTCCGCCTCAGCACGCACCAGGAGAGCCTCCAGATCAGCGGTGCGCCGCACGCGCCGCTGATTGAGGGCGATCAATTCATCGCCCACCTCCAGGCCGGCGTTTTCCGCCGGGCCCTGGCGGGCCACCCCCCTCAGACGCAATCCTCCCTCCGCGGGTTGGTCCAGGTGCCAGCCCAGGCAGGGAAGACCCGCCGCTTCAGCCTCCAGGCGGAGACCGACATCCGCGAGATAACCATTCATATCGGGATCTTCGGTACTTTGCAGCCAGTGCGGCAGAAGGGTGGACAGATCCTCGGCCTGTTGCGCAAAGGCAGCCAGGAGATCGTCTTCCCGATACCCCGCCTGCCAGCGTCCAAAGCGCCGCCACAGTTGGCGCAACACCTGGCTCAAGGCGGAGCCATGGCGCCGCAGGTGAAGGTCCAGAACCAGCGCCACAACAGCCCCCTTCAGGTAGTAGCTCACCTGGCTGCCGGCTGAGTAGGCGTCCTGGCGGTAGAGCTTCACCCAGGCTTCCTCGCTGCTGTCCCGCAGGCTCTGCACAGCGCGGCCCGGGCAGAGGAGATAGCGGCTGAGCTCCTCAGCGAGAGCCTTCAGGGTCTCCTTCTCATCGCAGAGTCCGCAGCTGCCGGGCAGGAGCAGGTCGTAGTAGCTGGTGACTCCCTCCGCAAACCAAAGGGTGGGCACGGGGATGGGCTGGCCGTAGTCGACCGGCGCCAGCTCGACCGGCCGGAGACGCCGCACATTCCATTGATGGAGGTATTCGTGGGCCACCAGGCTCAGCAGTTTGCGGCGCCCCTCGGGCGTGGCCAGCCGAGCCCGGCTGAACTGCAACACCGAGCCGTGGTTGTGCTCCAGTCCGCCATAGCCCTCCTCCAGCAGGTGAAGGACGAAGAGATAGGGATCCCCCGCCGGCCGCTCCTCCCCCAACAAGCGGCAACAGGCCAGGCAGACCCGTTCCACATCCCGCAACCAGCGGCAGTCCTCCGCGGCGGGATCCCCTCCCCAGCTCACCCAGCGATGCGCAACCCCGGCCACCTGGAAGGTCTGGACCGGATGGGGCCCCACCTCCACGGGGCTGTCGATGAGGGCATCCAAGTTTTCAGCCTGCCAGTGCGCCTCGCCCACTTGCGGCAGACTGAGGAAAGCGCTCCATCCCTCTGGCAGTTGCAGCCGCAGCCCGTGGGGCTGCCAGCGCTCAGCCTCGATCTCCAGAACCACGCCGGCCAGCGCCAGAAAGCCGTGATCACTGTTCAGGTGGCAGGTGCGCACGCTCAGCTCTGTCGCCAGGATGGCGTAGCGCACCTCCACGGGCTGGCGCTCCTCCAGCCGCAACAACCAGCTGGCGGGTGTGAGCCGTTGACACGCCAGCTGCCGTGATCCCTGCCAGACCTGCAGCCCTTCCAGGGTGCGGACGTAGTCACGGATCAGGTAGGAGCCAGGGGTCCAACTCGGCAGACGCAGCTCCACCCGGCTGTGCCGAGGTTCGAAACGGAGCCGGGCACGGATCAGGTGCCGCTGGGGGTCCCGCAGATCCAGGCTGAGCAGGGGAGACAATCGCGGGCTCAGAACACAACATCCAATACAGCGCCGGGCAGGTGGGCCGAGGCCTCCCGCAGGGCCAGGCGCGCCGCGTAGGCCCGGGTGATCGCCCCCAGCAGGCTGGTCAGTTCACCACAGCGGCTGAGGCGCGGCAGATCGCCCACCAGGGCCAGACACCCCTCCGCGTCCCGCCGCCAGCCCAGGCGCAGGCCGTCCCTGAGGCGGATGTGCACGGCCACCGGTTGCTCCTCTCCCGCAAACCCAACCAACGTGCCGTCCCGCTCAGGAGCAAGCTGGAGGGATTCCAGAGCGGAGACCAGCAGATCGGCGTCGCGCAACACCGTGGGCAGGGTCGTGAAATGGGACATGGAGGCTGTGGCCTGGGGGTGGAGGACGGGGTGTGCGGGAAGCTGGCTGGAGAGGCGCCACCCATGCCAATGGACGCGGAAAACCTTAGCGATGCTGGCGAGCGTCTCCAGTGGCCATTGCCACAGCCCTGGCCGTCGCATGGCGGTCCCCTGCGCCTGGGAGTGATGGCCTCCGGGGAGGGCAGCAACTTTGAAGCCCTGGTGGCGGCCAGCCGCAACGGCCCCCTGCGGGCCAGCGTCGAGCTGCTCGTGGTCAACCAAGAGCATTGCGGCGCCCGCGCCCGGGCCGAGCGCCTGGGCATTGCCTGCCAATGGCTCGACCATCGCGCCTACCCCCGCCGGGAGGACCTCGATGGGGCTCTGATTCTGGCCTTCCAGGCCGCCGCGGTGGATCTGGTGGTGATGGCCGGCTGGATGCGGATCGTCACGTCGCGCCTGATCGAGGCCTTTCCCGATCGTCTGCTCAACATCCATCCCTCTCTCCTGCCCAGTTTTCCCGGCCTGGACGCCGTTGGTCAGGCGTTGGCGGCAGGGGTCTGCCTGACGGGCTGCACGGTGCATCTGGTGCGCCCGGAGGTGGACAGTGGACCGATCCTGGCGCAGGCGGCCGTTCCCGTGAAGCCAGACGACGACGCGGCGACCTTGGCAGCCCGCATTCACCACCAGGAACACCGCATCCTGCCGTTGGCGGTGGCGCTGGCGGCCCGGCGGTTGCAGACGGGAGGTCAGGGATAGAAGGGCTGCAGCGGCAGACCCGTGTCGGGCGGCAAGCCCATCAGCAGGTTGAGGCATTGCACGCCCTGGCCCGCCTGCCCCTTGATGAGATTGTCGATGGCCGACATCACGATCAGTTGACCCGTCCGCCGATCCACCTGCACCGACAACAGGCAGCGGTTGGTTCCCCGCACCCACTTTGTGGCGGGATAGGTGCCCACCGGCAGCACTTCCACACAGGGACTGTTGCGGTACGCCGCCCGCACCAGGGTGGTGCAGTCATCCGCCGTCAGGCCTGGATCCCGCAGCCGGGCGTACACCGTCGCCAGCAGACCGCGCACCATCGGCATCAGGTGGGGCGTGAACTGCACCAGCAGGGGATGGCCACAGACCTCGCCGCATTGCTGCTCGATCTCACTGGTGTGGCGATGGCCGATCACCCCATAGGGGGCCACAGCTTCGCCGGCTTCGGCCAGGAGCAGATGCTCCTTGGCCGCCCGACCCCCACCGGAGGTGCCGGTCTTGGCATCGATCACGATGCCGTTCCATTCGATCAGCCCCTGACTGAGGAAGGGAATCAGGGCAAGCAGGCTGGCGGTGGGGAAACAGCCTGGCGCCGCCACCAGCCGCGCTTTGGCGATGCGCTGGGCCTCCCACTCCACCAAGCCGTAGACCGCCTCCGCGCAGAGGGCGCTGTCGTCGCGGGGGTGGCTGCGGGCTTCCGCGCCATACACCTCCTGCCAGCGGTTGAGGGAGCGGTAGCGGTAGTCGGCGGAGAGATCCACCACCTTCACCCCCTTCTCCAACAGGGCTGGCACCAGCTGCGACGCCAGACCATTCGGCAGGCTCAACACGGCCAGATCGGCGGCGGCGGCGATGGCGTCGGCGTCGCAGGCCCGCACCACCGGATCTCCAGGCAGGGGAAGAAAAGGCACCAGATCGCTCCAGCGCTTGCCGCTGCTGCGCTCACCGCCGAGGAAGCTCACCTCCAGCGCGGGATGATTTTGCAGCAGACGCAAGGTCTGCAGGCCGCCATATCCGCTCGCCCCGATGACCGCGACCCGCCCCCTTGCCGTCATCCCCAGACTTGCAAACGGGGGATCTTACACGTTTCACCCCCTGGCGCTTGCCGCTCCCCCGGGCCCTATAAAGCGTTATGTGCTCCTCCTCCCCACCGTTGACCCTCACACCGGAGCGTTCCGCCGCCGACAGCGAGCCCACCCTTCGCTTTGACAGCATCGCCGACGGCCTGGCGGCGATTCGCAATGGGGAATCCATCGTGGTGGTGGATGACGAAAATCGCGAAAACGAGGGGGATTTGATCTGCGCCGCCCAGTTCGCCACGCCGCAGCAGATCAATTTCATGGCCACCGAGGCGCGCGGGTTGATCTGCCTGGCCCTGGAGGGGGAGCGGCTGGATGCGCTCGATCTGCCCCTGATGGTGGATCACAACACCGACTCCAACCAGACGGCCTTCACGGTGAGTGTGGACGCGGGGCCCGAGCATGGGGTGGGCACCGGCATCTCCGCCGAGGATCGAGCCCGCACGATTCAGGTGGCCATCCATCCCCAGAGCCGCCCCGCCGACCTGCGCCGACCGGGCCATGTGTTTCCCCTGCGGGCCCGGGCCGGTGGGGTGCTCAAGCGGGCCGGCCACACCGAGGCGGCGGTCGACCTGGCCCGGTTGGCGGGGCTGTTTCCGGCCGGGGTGATCTGCGAAATTCAAAACGCCGATGGCTCGATGGCCCGGCTGCCCGAGCTGCTGCGCTATGCCCGACAGCACGGCTTGCGACTGATTTCCATCGCCGAGCTCATCCGCTATCGGCTCGACACGGAACGGTTTGTGCGGCGCCGGGCGGAGGCCCTGCTGCCGAGCGCCTTTGGCGATTTCCGGGCGATTGGCTATCGCAATGAGCTCGATGGCAGCGAACACGTGGCCCTGGTCAAAGGCTCCCCGGAGCGGGCCGCCGCTCCGGTATTGGTGCGGGTGCACAGCGAGTGCCTCACCGGTGACGCCTTCGCCTCCTTGCGTTGCGACTGTCGGCCCCAGCTGGAGGCCGCCCTGCGCATGATCGA
Source organism: Cyanobacteriota bacterium (assembly GCA_046340795.1). Taxonomy (GTDB): domain Bacteria; phylum Cyanobacteriota; class Cyanobacteriia; order PCC-6307; family Cyanobiaceae; genus Cyanobium. Next base: position 6,143 of record JBKDSV010000105.1, read on the forward strand.
AGCGGCCGGAGAGGGGGTGGTGGTGTATCTGCGGCAAGAGGGGCGGGGAATCGGGTTGGTGAACAAATTGCGGGCCTACAGCCTGCAAGACGGCGGCCTCGACACGGTGGAGGCCAATGAGCGGCTCGGATTTCCCGCCGACCTGCGCAACTACGGGGTGGGGGCCCAGATCCTCAGTGATCTCGGCGTACGCCGTCTGCGGCTGATCACCAACAATCCGCGCAAAATCGCCGGCCTCGATGGCTACGGCCTCTGCGTGGTGGATCGGGTGCCCCTGGTGATCGACGCGGGCACCCACAACGCCGCCTATCTATCGGCCAAACGGCTGAAGCTCGGGCATCTGATGGAACCCCGCCCCCAGGCCCCGTCGGAGGCGGCAGCGCTGGGGAGTCCCGGCCCGACCGCCGTGGTGGCCTGGCAGGGCAAGGGGGCGGATCCCCAACGGGATCACAGCCACCATCAGCAGCTGTTGCTCTGGGCGGCCGACCGCCAGCTGCGCCTGACCTTGGAAGACCACCCGCGGCTGCTGGCTCTCCTGGAGGGTCCCTCGCTGGCCGCCCTGCTGACGGCCCAACCGGGCCAGGAGCTGCGACCAGCGGATCTGGCCGCGGTGTTGACGCTCCTCGGAGGATGGCCCCAAACCCGGGCTGTGGCCCTGCTGCTTGCACCGGATGGCCCACGCAGCAGCCATCCATCGGCCCAGCTCGAGCCGGAGCGCCGGCCCATCGCTGAACTGCACGAGGCCGCCACCCTCGCCTGTCCGCGGCTGGCCATGGAGCCCGGGGCCTTCATCCGCTGGCAGGGCTGAGGGTTGGCCTGGAGGGCGAGGCCCTGTAGAACACCGTAGGTTGGCCCTGATCCGATGACCCCCTCCCCCGCTCCCCATCTCCACACGGCTCGCCTGGGGGTGCTGGGCGGCAGTGGCCTCTATGACATGGAGGGCTTGGAGGACCTCCAGGAGGTGGCGGTTGGCACCCCCTATGGCGAGCCCTCCGACAGCCTGCGGCTGGGACGCATCGGCGATCTGGAGGTGGTGTTTCTGGCCCGCCATGGTCGGCACCACACCTACGCGCCCAGCGAAGTGCCCTACAAAGCCAATCTCTGGGCCCTGCGTTCCCTGGGGGTGCGCTGGATCCTGTCGGTGTCGGCCGTGGGGTCGCTGCAGCAGGCGGTGCGCCCGCTCGACATGCTCGTACCGAATCAATTCATCGATCGCACCCACCAGCGCCCGTTGAGCTTTTTCGGCGAGGGACTGGTGGCCCACGTCACCGCCGCCGATCCCTTTTGTCAGACCCTCAGCGGCATCCTGGCGGATGTGGCCGACAGCCTCATGCCCGAGGGCCGAGCCCTGCATCGGGGTGGCACCTATCTGTGCATGGAAGGACCCGCCTTTTCCACCCGGGCCGAATCGGAGCTCTATCGCTCCTGGGGCTGCGCTGTGATCGGCATGACCAACCACACGGAGGCCAGGCTGGCCCGGGAAGCGGAAATGGCCTACGCCACTCTGGCCATGGTGACCGATTACGACTGCTGGCATCAGGAGCATGACTCCGTCACCGTGGAGATGGTCATCGCCAATCTGCAGGCCAACGCCTCTCTGGCCCAGCGGATCGTGCGTCTGGCGGCGGAGCGTGTGGGGGCTCAGCGGCCCTCCAGCCCGGCTCACCGCGCCCTGCGCCATGCCCTGATGACGCCTCCGCAGCACGTGCCCCTGGCCACGCGCCGCCGCACCGAGCTCTTCACCGCTCCCTACTGGGGGGCGATGGAGGCGCAGGAAAGCGTCAGCTGAAGCGCCTCCAGGGTGGCCCGCAGGGAGGGGCCATGGCGGCGCAGGGCCTCTGCGGCCGCGCTGGCCTCCATCCCGCTGGCGGCCATCAGCAGAGCGGCCTTCACCGAGCCGCCGCTGGCGGCCAGCAGGGCGCGACCGCGGGGCCGCTCCACCCCTGCCAGGTCGGCCAGGATCCGCAGAGCCCGATCCTCCAGCTTGGCGTTGCTGACCGAGACATCCACCATGCGGTTGCCATGCACCTTGCCCAAGCGCACCATCACGCCGGTGGAGAGGATGTTGAGCGCCATCTTTGTGGCGGTGCCCGCTTTCAATCGCGTGGAGCCGGTCAGCAGTTCCGGTCCCGTCAGCAGGCGGATGTCGATGGCGCAGGGCATGGGTGCCTGGGCGCTGGGGACACAGGCCAGGGCGATCGCCAGGGCGCCCACTTCCCGGGCGTGCCGCAGCGCGCCGAGCACATAGGGGGTGGTGCCGCCGGCGGCGATGCCCACCAGGGCATCGGCAGCGCCGAAGCCCCGCTGCCGCAGATCCAGGATTCCCTGCTCTTCCCGGTCTTCCAAGCCTTCTGAGCTGCGCAACAGGGCAGGGGCTCCCCCCGCCAATACCCCCTGCACGAGCTCTGGCGGCGAGCAGAAGGTGGGTGGACATTCGGCCGCGTCGAGCACACCCAAACGACCGGAGGTGCCGGCGCCCAGATAAAAAAGGCGCCCTCCCTCGCGCAGTCGGCTGGCGATGGCCTCGATGGCCTCCGCCAAGCGGGGGGCTGCCTCCTGCACCGCCCGTTGGGGCTGCAGATCCTCGCGGCAAAACAGGTCCACCATCGCCGCTGTGGGCAGTTGGTCCAACGCCTGGCTGGCGGGATGGGCCATCTCTGTCAGCAGGTGGCCCCGATGGAGCTCCGTCACAGCAGCCTCTCCAGCTGGCGACGGAAGGCTTCCAGCTCGGGATCGGGCGTGCCAGGCAGCGCATCGGCCGCTGGGGAGTCCGTGACGTCGGCCTCTTTCCACCGGCTCAGATCCAGATTGCGCGGCGGCGGTGCGATCAGCAGGCGATCTTCGTCGCTCTTGGGCAGGAAACCCGCGGGCACAAACCGCGCCTCATACCCCGCCTGGGCGCAAAACAGCTCCACATCCTGTCGATTGATGCGCTCCACGGTGGGCAGGGGAAAGTCTTGGGCTTCCAGCAGACCGGCGTAGCGCTCGGCGTCTTCCGCATCGGCAAACAAGAGCACGACGGTGCGTCCGGCCAACTCAATGGAGTGGATGCCCTCATCGTCACTGCCGGCATCAAAAAGGAGAACATGCACGGACATGGCTCCGGCTTCACTGTGGCCCAAGGACGGGAGACTGACGCTGCCTGTCAGTGTCTCACCCGGAGGCCGCCAGCTCGTCGAGGCGGCGATAGAGCGCTTCCTCGGCCTCGCTCAGCTCCGCGGGCACCACAATGCGCAACGCGATGATCTGATCCCCCAGCTGCTCCCCCCAACGCAGCCCCCGACCACGCAGGCGCAGCAGGCGACCGCTGGAGGATCCCGGCGGCACCCGCAGGCGCACGGGACCCGCCAGGGTGGGCACGCGCTTCTGGCTGCCCAAGGCGGCCTCCGCCGGTGTGAGGTCAAGGGTGTGGAGCACCCGCAGGCCATCGATCCGCAGTCCCTCGCTGGTGCGCACCCGCAGCTGGAGAAAGTGATCTCCACCGCCGGGGGCGAGCCCGGGCAGGCGCAAGCGCCAGCCATCGCCGGCCAGGGGAGGCGTCCACACCTCCACCACGGTGCCGTCGTGGAGTTCCAATTCCAGCCGCTCGCCCGCCAGCGCCTGCTCCGGGGTGAGCTCCACGAGGGTCTCCTCCATCACGGCGGCTGGAACCGGAGGGGGTGGGGGGGGGGAGGCGGTGACACTCGTCGGGGTCGGGGGTGGTTCGCTGGTGGGGCCGTAGAGCGCATCGAGGTAGGCCTCAAAGTCGGGGAAGCCCCTGGCGAAGGGATCCCTCTCCCCCGCATCCCTCTCCTCACCAGGCTCCTCCCCCGCCTCCCAGGCCTGGCGCCGCCGTGGATCGGAGAGCACCGCATAGGCTTCATTGACCCGTTTGAAGCGCTCCTCCGCCACGGGGTCATTGCCGTTCAGATCGGGATGCCAGCGGCGGGCCTGCTCCCGAAAAGCCCGTTTCAGCCGGGCCGCATCCGCGCCGGGTTCCAAACCCAGCACCTGCCAGTAGTCCATCGTGGTGGGGCGGCTCATGGGCGGAGCGTCACAACGGTCCCCAGGGATCGTCATCGTCCCGTCGCCAGCGAGGTCCGCGCTCCCGCTCCCGCTCTCGTTCTCGCTCCCCTTCCCGATCTCGCTCCCGATCTCGGTCTCGGAGGGCGGCCCCCTCCCGCAGGAAGGGGGCGTCGTCATAGGAGCGGTCCAGACGGGAGGGACGCCCATCCCAGTTGTCCCAGTCATCATCGTCGGAGAAGAGTTCATCCTTCAACGAGCCGAGGGTGTTCTTCAGTCCCTGAAGGGGGCCTCCCTCGCTGCGCTGCTCGCTCAGCAGGCGACGGTTCAGCCCGAAGAGCGCCTCTTGCAACTGGCTTACGGCCAGCTCCAGCTCCGCGTCGTCCGCGTTGGCATCGGCCAGGAGATCCTGCAACTGCCGCACGGCCAGCTCCACGCCCCGTTGCTGCCGTTCGGCGCCGTAGGGTCCCAGTTCCAGGGCGGCGTCCCGCAAGCGGCGCTCCGCCTGTGACACCAACGTGAGGGCGCGGTTGCGGCGATCGATCACCGCACGCTTGCGTCGATCCTCCACCGCCTTGCGTTCCGCCTCCTCCAGCAAGGCCTGGATCTCCTCCTCGCTGAGGTTGGAGCCTCCCTGGATGGAGACGCTTTGCTGGCGGCCGGTGGTGCGGTCGCTGGCGGACACCTGCAGCAGGCCGTTGGCGTCAATGTCAAATGACACCTGCACCTGGGGCACGCCGCGGGGCGCGGGCGGGATGCCGGAGAGGCGGAAGCGACCGAGGGATTTGTTGTCGGCCGCCATCTGCCGTTCGCCCTGCAGCACATGGATGTCCACCGAATTTTGATTGGCCTCCGAGGTGCTGAACACATCACTGCGCCGTACCGGAATCGGCGTGTTGCGGGGAATCAGCACTTTCATCAGGCCACCGATGGTTTCCAGTCCGAGGGAGAGGGGCGTGACGTCGTTGAGCATCAAATCGCGCAATTCCCCGGTCAGAATCCCGGCCTGCACGGCGGCGCCGATGGCCACCACCTCATCGGGATTCACCGATTGGCAGGGATCGCGGGGAATGAGGGTGCGCACCATCTCCTGCACCATCGGCATGCGGGTGGCCCCGCCCACCAGCACCACATCATCGATGGCATCGGCGCTGAGATTGGCGTCCCGCAGGGCCCGCTGCACGGGACGCAGGAGGCGATCGAGAAGTTCCGGGCAGAGGGACTCGAAGCCGGACCGCTCCAGGCTGGTTTCGATGTGCAAGGGTCCTTCGGGCCCGGTGGCGATGAAGGGGAGGGAGAGCGGCGCGCTGCGCACCCCGGAGAGTTCCTGCTTGGCCTTTTCTGCCGCCTCGCTCAGCCGCTGCAGGGCCTGGCGGTCACGCCGCAGATCCAGGCCGTGCTCCTTGAGGAAAGCTTCGGCGGCCCAATCCACGATGCGTTGATCCCAATCGTTGCCGCCCAGTTGGGTGTCACCGCTGGTGGCCTTCACGTCAAACACGCCGTTGGCGATGCGCAGCACGGAGACATCAAAGGTGCCACCCCCCAGATCGAACACCAGCACCCGCTTGACCGTGGTGCGATCAAAGCCATAGGCCAGGGCCGCGGCCGTGGGCTCATTGAGGATCCGCTCCACCGTGATCCCCGCCAGTCGCCCCGCGTCGCGGGTGGCCTGGCGCTGGGCGTCGTTGAAGTAGGCGGGCACGGTGATCACGGCCGCCTCCACCGGTTCGCCCAGGTAGGTGGAGGCATCCTCCACCAGTTTGCGCAGGATGCAGGCCTGCAATTCCTCGGGGGCGTATTCGCGCTCCGTGGCGGGGCACACCACCCTCACCTGGCCCCCGTCGTTGGCCCGCACGGTGTAAGGCACGGCCAGGCTGCTCTCTTCCAGCTCCTCCCAGCGGCGACCGATGAAGCGCTTGAAATTGGCAAAGGTGTTGCGAGGGTTGAGCACCAGCTGGCGCCGTGCCGCCTGGCCCACCAGCAGCTCCTGCTCGCGGGTGAAACCCACCACCGAAGGGGTGGTGCGGCTGCCCTCCGCATTGGCGATCACCTGGGGACGGCCGCCCTCGAGCACCGCCACCACCGAATTGGTGGTGCCCAGATCGATGCCCACGATTCGCCCCATGTCGGTCTTGAAGCCACGCGTCAGAGGCCCAACGCTACTTGCCAGTCTTGATGGGTTAAACCCCCCTTAATCCCCCGGGCCCCTCTGACTGTCAGGATCATCAGGAGCCCGTGGGTTCCCGGCAGCTTTGCTTGACAGGCGAATACAGGTCTGAGGACTTCACGCTGCGCCACCGGCCTCCCGCTGTGAAGCTTGTGTATGTGGGTTTTCGCCAACTCAGCTTTCTGTTGGCGGCCGTGGTGGCGGCGCTGCTCCTGGCCATCTTCGTGACGGTGTTGGCCGGGTCTTGGGAGGCGATCCGCGCGTTTGGTTGGCGATTCCTTAGCACATCGGCCTGGGATCCTGTCAATGAACACTACGGTGCGTTCACGGCCATTTACGGCACGTTGGTCTCCTCCGTGCTCGCCCTGTTGTTGGCGGTTCCCCTGGGGGTGGGCACGGCTGTGTTCATCACGGAAGATCTGTTGCCACTGAGCGTGCGCAATGGCATCGGCTTGATGGTGGAGCTGTTGGCGGCGATCCCTTCGGTGGTGTTGGGGTTGTGGGCCATTTTTGTGATGGAGCCCGCCATCCGGCCCTTGCTGCAGCTGTTGCACAGCAGCTTGGGCTGGTTGCCATTTTTTCAGACTGTGCCCCAAGGTCCGGGGATGGCGCCGGCGATTCTGATCCTGGTGGTGATGGTCCTGCCGATCATCACCGCAATCGCCAGGGATGCCCTCAACCAGGTGCCGATCGAACTGCGGCAAGCCGCTTACGGGGTGGGCACCACCCGCTGGGGAGCGATTTTCAACATCATCCTGCCAGCGGCCATCTCGGCCATCATGGGAGGGGTGATGCTGGCTCTGGGCCGGGCGATGGGCGAAACGATGGCGGTGACGATGATCATCGGCAATTCAACCAAATTCAGCTTCTCCCTCCTGGCACCGGCCAATACGATTTCTTCCATGCTGGCCAATCAGTTTGGCGAAGCAGATGGCATTCAGGTGTCTGCTCTGATGTATGCGGCACTGGTCTTGATGCTGCTTACTTTTATTGTTAATATCATGGCTCAGTGGCTGGTAAAGCGGTTGAGCTTACACTACTGAACTTTGTCGAACGTGTTGAACATGTCATTCTCTTTACCTCTTCACTTGATCCCGCTCTATCAGTCATGACTTCCTCTGACAGTTCCACGGCAGCGGTGCAAGATCCAGAATTTTTTGAGAGAAGAAGCCTGCATTTCGACCCGTCACTGAAGCGCAATCGTTGGAATTCCTTGTTCAATCTACTGGCAGCTGTTTTTGCCACGGTCTCCGTCCTGCCTCTGATTCTTGTCTTGGCCTATGTGCTGCTCAAGGGGGGGGGGCTGATCCGGCTGAGCCTGTTCAGCCAACTGCCTCCCGCCCCTGGCAGCGAGGGAGGGGGCATTGGCAATGCCATCCTGGGCACCTTGCTGGTCACCCTGATGGCCTCCCTGATCTCGATTCCGGTGGGAGTGGGTGGCGGGATTTTTTTGGCGGAATATTCCAGGCAGGGTTGGTTTTCACGCTTTGTGCGCTTTGGCAATGATGTGTTGGCGGGAGTGCCCTCGATCATCAGTGGTGTGTTTGTGTATGGCGCGATTGTTGCTACCCGCATCTTCTTTGGGCAAAGCTACAGCGCTCTGGCAGGGGCTATCGCCCTGGCGGTATTGATGTTGTCAACGGTGATCAAAACCACCGATGAGGGGTTGCGTCTGGTTCCCAATGATTTGCGTCTGGGTTCCTATGGCGTTGGCGCCTCTCGTTTCGTCACCATCACTCGCATCACCTTGCCCTCTGCCTTCACGCCAATTGCTACGGGATCTGTGCTGGCCATTGCTCGGGCTGCGGGCGAAACAGCACCGCTGATCTTCACCGCATTGTTCTCACCCTTCTGGCCGGAGGGTGTGTTCAATCCGATCGCCACCATGTCTGTGCTGATCTTCAATTTCGCAATCATGCCCTACGACCCGCAAAATCAGCTGGCATGGGCTGCCTCTTTTGTGCTGGTGGTCATGATTTTGATGGCCAATCTCCTCTCCCGCTGGCTCTCGACACTCAGACAGTTTTGATCAGGCTTGTGTCGCTCTGAATTCCACGTTTCCTCCCCGGCCTTCTTCTTCCATGACGCTCTCCCGCACGGCTCCCATGACCTCCTCCAGCCCAGCCAAGACCCGACCCGCAGACACCTGTCTCTCGCTTGATAACGTCTCCATCTCCTATGGCAGTTTTGAGGCGGTGCGCAATGTTTTCCTAGACATTCCACGCAAGCAAGTCACGGCTTTTATTGGCCCTTCCGGTTGCGGCAAGTCCACCGTTTTGCGGGCCCTGAATCGGATGAATGATCTCATCCCCGGTTGCACGCTCAAGGGGCGAGTGATTTTTGATGGCCATGATCTTTACGACAAGCGTGTTGACCCTGTCGAGGTGAGACGACGAATCGGGATGGTGTTTCAAAAGCCCAATCCCTTTCCAAAAAGCATCTACGAAAATATTGCTTTTGGTGCTCGCATCAATGGTTACCGCGGCGACATGGACATGTTGGTGGAAACATCTCTAAAGAAGGCAGCCGTGTGGGATGAGTGCAAAGATAAATTGAAAGAGAGTGGCTTTTCCCTTTCCGGTGGTCAACAACAACGCCTCTGCATTGCCAGAGCCATCGCCACCGAACCGGAAGTGATCCTGATGGATGAACCCTGTTCCGCCCTGGATCCGATTTCCACGCTGAAGATCGAGGAAACCATCCATGAATTGAAACGCAGTTACACGATTGTGATCGTCACGCACAACATGCAACAGGCCGTGCGTGTAGCTGACATGACCGCCTTTTACAACGCTGAAGCCGTAGAGGGTGGCACAGGAAAAATTGGCTATCTAGTGGAATTCAGCGCCACCGAGAAAATTTTCAATACGCCGGCTCAAAAAGCCACTCTGGATTACGTGAGCGGCAAGTTTGGCTGAAGGGCACCTCGAAAAATCCCGCTTCCCCCTTGCCTGCTGGCGTGAAATCCCTTCCTGTCACGGACCTCGCTGGCCAGTCTCAGCAGGCCAAAAGTGCTTGTTCGAGCTACCCTGAACTCGTGTGCCGTTCTGCAAATGCGCTGTGAATCCTTTGATGGGTGTCTCGCTCGGAGCCCTTGCTGAGTAAGGCATCCGGACGCGCGGACCAAGCCGAAGACAACGCATGAACTTCCGGGACGGAACACCAGGAGGCTGTTGCGCATAGAACAACTTCGTCAACGGTCACAGACAAAAGCTGCAAGACGCACCAACCGAGAGCTCTTGAGGAGCTCATTGAGCTGGCTCAAGCAAACAGGTTCTTCAGAAATCCTTTTTTGGAAGCAGATTTGGCCTAGATCCAGTCGAGTCGGAGCTCGATTTATCGCGGAATAATTCCGTCTTGGGATGCTCTGGAAAACCCCTCAGCGGCACCTGTGAGAGTGTGGATCTCCCGGTTTTTGCAAGGGACACCTTCCACTGACGACCGGGTTGTCCAGAGCTTCCCTTGGCCTCGAATTATCTTGATATTCTCGTATGGACATCTATGCGCAACAGGCTCCTGGCCTAAGGAGGCTCTGGACAACCCCTCAGCGGCACCTGTGAGAGTGCGGAGCTCCCGGTTGGTGCAAGGGAGCGGCTTCCAGTTGCGATAGCTTGTCCAGAGCTTCCCTGAGTCACTCGACTCAATCAACATCACATCACCCGTGAGGCGCGTCAGAGGCTGCTTGAGTTGGCGTCGCGCGTGTGTTGAAGTTTTTTGCTCTGGCTGCTTCAGGGCGCCTCGAAAACTTCCTCTTCATCCTCGCCTGTCGGAGTGAAATCCCTTCCTGTTACTTGATCTCGCTGGCAGGGCTGCCTCAACGTCAAGTTGAGGTCCCGCAAATGGAGCTGAAGAACGCGGACCGTCCTGGCTGGGCACAAATGACGACGGGTCCGCCGATGGACAGGCGCCCTGATCCCCAGCTTCCACAGGACTTTTGGTCAGCCCTGATCTCGCTGGCCAGTCGCGGCAGGCCAAACGTGATTTTTCGAGCTGCGCTTCATTCGATCAAGCCAACAAGTGTTCGGGCTCAAGGGTGAGGCGCTTGAGAACAGCCTATCGGCTGGCACCTGGCGGGCGAGCAAAAAAAAACCGGCTGGCAGCCGGTGAAAACGGAGAGGGAGGGATTCGAACCCTCGATAGAGTTACCCCTATACAGCATTTCCAGTGCTGCGCCTTCGACCACTCGGCCACCTCTCCAGTGGCAGGGTTGACCAGGTGGCAATGTAGCAGCACGCCTCCCGCCATCTGCAAACCCATGCCTCGCACCCATCTGGTGACCGTTCACTGGCGTCAAGCCGGCCGGGTGATCCGCCATGAGGTGCCAGAGGGGGAGTACATCCTGCGCAGCTTTGAAGCCCAGGGCGATCCTCTTCCCTTCAGTTGCCGCCAAGGCTGTTGCACGGCCTGCGCCGTGCGGGTGATGGCGGGCGAGATCGACCACCGGGAGGCCCTCGGCCTTTCCAAGGAGCTCCGGGGGCGGGGCTATGGGCTGCTCTGTGTGGCCCGGGCGATCGCCCCTCTGGAGGTGGAAACCCAGGAGGAGGACGAGGTGTATGAGCTGCAGTTCGGCCGCCACTTCAACCGGGGCCAGGTGCGGGCTGGCCTGCCCCTGGAGGAGGACTGACCCCGGCCAAATCCTTACCCCAAGCTCCACAGCCCTCCGGGGCTCCGATCCGCGCTTCAGCGCCCCGCGCCGTGTCTTCATCCCCCCTCCCTTCACCGTTCTCCGCCACCCCGCCCATGCCCGTCTCTGATGCCGCCTTTCTGGAGAGCGGTCTGCCCCCAGCTCGCCTGGAGCAGTTGCTGGAGGTGGCCCGCGGGGCTGCCTTGGCGGGAGGCGGACAGCTGAAGGAGCTCTTCGGCAACCTGGAACGGGTGAAGGAGAAGGGGGAGGCGGGCAATCTGGTCACCGAGGCGGATCTGGCAGCGGAGGCGGCCGTGTTGGCGGTGTTGAGTGAAGCCACGCCCAGCTTTGGCCTGCTGGCGGAGGAAAGTGGCCGTCGCCCGGGGGAAGGGCCCCTGGAATGGTGCGTCGATCCCCTCGATGGCACCACCAACTACGCCCACGGCTTCCCCGTTTTCTGCACCTCCGTGGGACTGCTCTTCCAGGGGCGCCCCCTGCTCGGGGCCCTGGTGGTGCCACTGTTGGATCAGGTGTTTTGGGCGGCCCCCGGCCTGGGCGCCTGGTGCAATGGCAGACGCCTGCAGGTCAGCGGCTGCACAGGCCTCAGCGAGGCCCTGTTGGCGACTGGTTTTGCCTACGACCGCACCCGACGGCAAGACAACAACTATGCCGAGTTCGCCTTCTTCACCCATCGCAGCCATGGCGTGCGGCGGGCGGGAGCGGCGGCGGTGGATTTGGCCTTTGTGGCCGCAGGCTCGCTGGATGGGTACTGGGAGCGCGGCCTCTCGCCCTGGGATCTGGCGGCGGGCGTGGTGCTCGTGGAGCAGGCTGGTGGCCTGGTGAGCGGCTATCGGGGAGAGGAGTTAGAGCTGGCCAGTGGGCGGATCCTGGCCTGCGCGCCGGGGCTTCAGGACCCGATGATCGCCGCCCTGGCCGCCTGCCAGCCCCTGCCGGGAGCGTTCTATGGAGCTCCGGAACTGGATCGCGTGCGGGAGGGCGACGCGCCCTCTCCATAGGATCCCCAGCGCTCCCCCATCCTCATCCAAGCCCCTCGATGGCTCTCCAACCTGCCGCCGGTGCCCGGGATCTCAACCCCCGGGAGGTGGAACGCCAACGGCGTCTCTGTGAACAACTTGCGGAGGTCTATCGCCGCTGGGGCTATCAGGAGGTGGCGCCGCCCACCGTGGAACGGCTCGACACCTTGAAAGCGGGTGGCGCGATCGCGGAGCGGGAGGTGGTGCGGCTGGTGGCGGATGATCCTCTGGGGCTGCGGCCGGAACTCACCGCTTCCATCGCCCGGGCGGCCTGCACGCGCATGGCCCATCGGCCACGCCCCCTGCGCCTCTGGGCCTGTGGCGCCACCTTCCGCTGTTTTCAGGGCGATGGGGGGGATCTGCGCATCAGCGAAAAGCTTCAGAGCGGTGTGGAGCTGCTCGGTGAAGGGTCTGACGCGGCGGATATGGAGCTGCTGCACCTGCTCCTGGCGGCGATCGCCAGCCTGGGGCTCAAGGAGGGGCACCAGACCACCCTGCTGCTGGGCCATCACGGGCTGCTGGGAGCGCTGTTGGAGGTGGTGCCCGCAGAGATGCGGGCGTTGGCGCGGGAGCGGTTGACCAGCTTTGATGCCCTGGGGCTGGATGCGCTCTCCCTGCCGGAGACAGCCCGCAGTCGCCTGCGCACCCTGATGCAGCTGCGGGGCGCACCGGGCAAGGTGCTCTATCAATTGGAGCAATGGCTTGGTCCCTTGCCCCTGCTGGCGCGGATCGAAGCCTTGCTGCGCAGTGTGGAGCCCCTGGCGGGGCAGGTGGGGGTCCGCTTGCAACTGGATCCCACCTTCCAGCCCCATTTCGATCTGTATGACGGGCTGGTGTTCAAGGTGGTCTGTCAGGGTCGGGAGGCGCCGGTCGCGATTGCCAGCGGTGGGCGCTACGACCGGCTGGTGGCTCGGTTCTGCGATAAGGGGGCCGCGGCCGCGGGCACCGGCTTTGGCTTTGCCATCGACGCCCTGCAGGAGTTGCTCGCCTCCGAAATGCCTGCCGTGCAGGCGACAGGCCCCTGGCTGGTGGCCGTTGCGGAGGCCCGACAGCTTCCGACCGCCCTGGCACGGATGGCCGAGCTGCACGGGCGAGGGGAGGCCGCAGAACTCTGCGGGCAGGCCTGCGCCACGGCAGACGAGGCACGGAGCCGAGCCGCGGAACGGGGCTGCCGGGACGCGATCTGGCTGGGCTGAATCTCTCGGATCCCGGAGCGCTTACGCCCTGGCCATGCCCCACACGATACTCACGGATGTTTGCGAAGGGGTGGCCGATTGTGTCGGCGCCTGTCCGGTGGCCTGCATCCATCCTGGACAGGCCGCGAACAAGAAAGGCACAGCCTTTTACTGGATTGACTTCGACACCTGCATTGATTGCGGCATTTGTCTGCAGGTGTGCCCGGTGGCGGGAGCGATCGTGCCGGAGGAGCGGCCGGAGCTGCAGAAACGCCCCTGAAGGGTGCGGACACCCCTCCATGGACCCGGCGGACGGAAGGGGGGACTGGTTTTAACCTACAAAAGCGTTTCTGTTTTTCAATGGCGGTTCTGGAAGAAGGTCAGATTCAGATTCATACGGAAAACATTTTTCCGATCATCAAGAAGGCTGTCTATTCCGGGCATGAAGTCTTTCTGCGGGAATTGGTCAGCAATGGCGTGGATGCCATCAGCAAACGCCGCATGGCGGCCTTGGCTGGCGATTGCGCAGAAGGCGACACGGGCCGCATCCGCATCGCCATCGATCGCGAAGCCAAAACCATCACGATCAGCGACAACGGCATCGGTATGACAGCCGATGAGGTAAAGCGCTACATCAATCAGGTGGCCTTCTCCAGCGCGGAGGAGTTTCTGGAGAAATACAAAACAGATAACGATGCCATCATTGGCCATTTCGGCCTGGGCTTCTACTCCAGTTTCATGGTGGCCTCCCAGGTGGAGATTGTCAGCCTGAGCGCCCGTCCCGATTCCGAGGCGATCCGATGGAGCTGTGATGGGTCGCCGAAGTTCAGCCTTGCCGGCGCTGAGCGCGAAACGGCTGGCACCGATGTGATCCTGCACCTGATGGAGGAGGAACTGGAGTATCTGGAGCCCTCCAGACTACGCAATCTGATCACCACCTATTGCGACTTCCTGCCGGTTGAAGTGCAGCTGGAAGGTGAGACTGTGAACAAAATGGTGGCGCCTTGGCGGCGCTCCGCCAAAGAGCTGAGCGAAAAAGATTACATCGATCTTTATCACTATCTTTACCCCTTCCAGGGTGATCCCCTGCTGTGGGTGCATCTCAACACGGATTATCCCTATAGCTTGCAGGGCATCCTTTATTTCCCCAAGATCACAGGTCGCGCGGATTGGGAGAAGGGTGAAATTCGCCTCTATTGCAACCAGGTGTTTGTCAGCGATTCGATCAAGGAGGTCGTGCCGCGTTATCTGCTGCCCTTGCGTGGTGTGCTGGATTCTCCCGACATTCCTCTCAACGTGAGCCGCAGCGCTCTGCAGACTGATCGCCGGGTGCGCTCCATCGGTGCCTTTGTGGCCCGCAAGATCGGAGATCGCTTGAAGGAGCTCCACCAAGACAACCCCAGCCGCTACGGCGAGATCTGGGAGGCGGTGGCTCCGTTCATCAAGATCGGCGCGATGGAGGATGAGAAGTTTGCCGATCAAGTGGAGGGTTCGATCCTCTTTGGCAGCACCACCACAGATGAGCCGGCGGAGGGGAGCAACGATCCGATTGTTTGCCCTGAGGGTCGCTACACCACCCTGGCGGGCTACCGCTCCCGCTTGCCGGAAGCCAACGCCAACCGTGTGCTCTATTGCACCGATGAAGCGGGCCAGGCGGGCCCCCTGGCGCTATGGAAAGGGCAGGGCGCCGAAGTGCTGCTGGCCGACAGCTTGATTGACGCCCAATTCATCCCCTGGTTGGAAGCACGCCACAGCGAATTGCGTTTTCAGCGGGTGGATGCGGAGCTGGATGCCAGCCTGCACGAAACTACGCCAGATCTCACCGATGCGGAGGGCAAAGATCCCTCGGAACAGCTGCGGGAGATCTTCCGCAGCGCCCTGGCCAACGACAAGATCACCGTGCAGGTGCAGTCATTGAAAGGGGAGGAAGCGCCAGCGGCTCTCATCTTGCTGCCGGAGCAAATGCGCCGCATGAATGATCTGGGTGCCTTGATGGAGCAGCGCCTGCCAGGCCTGCCCGACCACCATGTGCTCCTGATCAACCGCCGCCATCCCCTGGTGGAGGGTCTGCTGAAACTCTCCAGCGGCGCCATCCTCACCAGCGGCAGCGGCGAGGCCTCCCCCACCCAGCGCCTGGCCAACGACCTGAGCCGCCACATCTATGAGATGGCCCGGCTGGCCGTGGGTGGCCTGGAGCCGAATCAACTGGCGGGCTTCCAACAGCGCAGCTGTGATCTGATGGGGCAGCTGATGCAGCGGTCGTTGTAGAGGACGGGTTCGGCGCAGATCGCTCCAGGGTCTGACGGAACGTGTTTCGGTCAGACCCTGGCAAGCCGGCGATGAAAGCGACGATGCCTGTGACCGCGCCCCTTGGATCTCCGGCGAAGACACGGCTGCGCAGGAGGGCAAGCAAGGGGAACGGTCTCGACAGGCCACACCAAAAGTGAAGATGGAGCTGACCGCCGCGGGCTGTCCGACGGGTTGGCTGTGGCTGGCTGGAACCCGGGGGCCTCCCCTGGGTTGCCCCGTTCAGCCCCGCAGGTGGCGTTCCAGGCTGGCCGGCGAGAAGGCAAATCCCTCAGCCCGGGCAATCGCCACCACGGCACTCGGATCAGCGGCGGCATCCACCTGAAGCTTGAGGCTTGGATTGGCTTCCACTTTGGCGAGAAACGCGGTCAGCTGAGCTTTGGACATGAGAAACTTCTCTTACACTGAGACCCTAGGCGGATTTTTGGCTGCGGGAGGGAATCGGTCCAGTGGCCTGCGGCCGATCGGGATCGCATCCAGGGGTTCCGTCTGCCGGTGCGGCCGTTTGCCGCCACGCACTCTTCGCGGTGGGTCTGGCGCCCGGGTCTTCACAAGGGCACGTCGAAAAATCACTTTTGGCCTGCCGCGACTGGCCAGCGAGGTCAGTGACAGCAAGGGATTTCACTCCGGGAGGCGAGGAGCAGGCGGAATTTTTCGAGGTGCCCACAAGACCACCGGCCGCGCGCGGATGGTTTTCCTGCCCAGTTCCCTTGGCGTTCAGAACAGGGCGATGGGGCTGCACACCGCCTTGCAGCAACGAATCCCGGTACGGATCCTGGACCGGAGCGGCTGGCGTTGCTGGTCGACTTGGCGTTGCTGGTCGACCTGGTTGGCCCGGCTTGCCAGGCCGAAGACGTTATCTTGATTGCCCAGCTCGCTCCGTGACGTACCGCCCCCCACTCGCCAGGCCGGCGCAGTCAAGCCTCTCGATGCCGCGTCTAGTGTGCCGTCCTGCAAATGCGCTGTGGCTCTTTTGCTGGGTGTCTCGCCCGGAGCCCTTGCTGAGCATGGCGTCTGGACGCGCGGACCAAGCCGAAGACGACGGATGAACTTCCGGGGCAGCACACCAGTGTGCCGTCCCGCAAATGTGCTGTGGATCCTTTGATGGGTACCTAGCCCGGAGCCCCTAAGGCATCTGGACGCGCGGAGCAAGCCGAAGACGACGCATGAACTTCCGGGACGGCCACCAGGGAGACTCTGGACAACCTCTCAGCGGCACCTGTGAGAGCGCGGAGCTCCCAGTTGGTGCAAGGGACAGCTTCCACCGGTGACCGGTTGTTGTCCAGAGCTTCCCCAGATCCTGGCTGCTTTGCGGAGCTTTCTGGGCAATCAAGAGACTTTTTGAATGCGTCCTGGCCGGTGATCCGGTGGAAGGCTGAGACGGGTGCCTTGTATTGGACGGATGGGGCCCCTGTTCGCCACCGGCTTCGATGTCCCGTTGCCGATCCTTGGTCTGGCCGGCGGGTTCGCCGCTTCCCGTCAGCTGCGCCGCCGGGTCCTCCAGAATCAGGGTCCACACCGAGAGCCCTGGTTTCCCTGCCGCCGCTCCTTGAGGGCTCCCGCGCCCGTCACCCTGTGGGCCGCCGCTGCTTCCAACTGTGACCCCCTCCCCGCCAGCGTCCTCGCCACCCGCCGGGCCCCTTCAGATCCTTTTGATCGGCAGCTTCGGCACCAGCGGTGATCCCGTCTACCGCGTCCATCAGCAGGCCGCCGCCCTGGCCGCGCTGGAGGGCGTGGAGGTGCAGGAGCTCCACCCCAACGCCAGGGTCCGCGACCAGGCCGCCCTCGCTGCCGATCTGCTCGTGTTGGTGATGGGCATGGATGTGGAGCTGCCGCGGCTGGTGCGGCAACGGCGTCTGCTCGGTCGCCCCACCGTGCTGGAGGTGAACGACTGGCTGCCCGGGGTGCAGCGTTGCAACCCGGTGAACGCCAACTGGAGCGATCCGCGGGCCTGGGGGGTGCTCAGCCAGCTCATCCGCCACTGCGACGCCGTGCAGGTGAGCTCTCCGGGCCTGCTCCGCCGCCTGAGGCCCCTGGCCCGGAGCGTGTGGCTGGTGGGCAACCAGCTGCCCGAGGTGCCACCGCTGCGGCCCCGTGCGCAAGGTCCCCTGCGACTGGGCTGGGGAGGCTCGGCCGGCCATCTGGATGACCTGGCCGCCATCGCCCCGGTCCTGATCAGCTGGCTGGAGCGCCAGCCCCGCGTGCGGCTGGAGGTGATGGGCGACCCCGTATTCCGGGAGCTGTTCGCCGCCGCGGCCCCGGAGCAGTTTGTGCATCACCCCGGCGGCGCGATGGAGCACTACCTGGCTTGGCTGGAGGGGCTGCACATTGGCCTGGCCCCCCTGCTGCCCAGTGACTACAACGCCTGTCGATCGGATGTGAAATTTCTGGAATACGCCTCCTGCGGCGTGCTGCCGCTGCTCCAACGCTGCGGCACCTACGCCGGCGTGCGCCACGGCCACACCGGCCTCCTCTTCCACGACAGCGCCGAGCTCCTCACCCTGCTCGATGGCCTGGTGGCCGATCCCAGCCGTTGCCAGGCCTTGGCCCGAAACGCTCATCGCCACGTCGCCCGCCACCGCCTGCAGGAGCGTCACGCTCCCCGTCAGCTGGCCTTCTACCGCCGGCTGGTCGCCCGGGCCGCCAGCGCTGCGCCAGCGGTTCGGCCGCTGGAGCTGGAAGGCGTCGCCGCGCTCGATCTGCCGGGCCTGCGCCAGGAGCCCGGCTGGCGGCAGCAGGCGACGCGCCACTGGCGCCGCGATCTGGAGGGGCCGGCGGAGCTGGCCTTCCAGGCCGGGCAGGAGGCGATGCGACACCAGCAGTGGCCCCGGGCCCTCGACCAGTTCCGCCAGGCCAGCGCCGCCGATCCCGGTGATCCCTACGCCTTGGTGTTCCCGGGCCTGGCCCTCGAACGGCTGCGGCGCCCCGACCTGGCCCAACGGGCCTTCGAGCGGGCCGCGTCCCTTGATCCCCTTTGCTCTCGGCCCGCGCGGGCCCTGGCGGCCCTGCACCACCGCCAGGCCCAGCACTGGTCTGCGATCGCGCAGGCACGCAATCCCCTCACCCCGGATCGCCCCTCCTCGGCCACCCCATGAGCTCCGCCCTGCGGTTGATGGCCGCCACCCGGTTGGACGCCAAAACCTTCGCCCGTGACAGCCTGCTCGGTCGCTCCCTGGCCCTGCCCGCCCACGCCGGCCTGGAGCGTTGCCTCAGCTTTGACAACAGCGCCCCCCTGGCCCAGAGCTTCAACCGCGGGCTGGCCGAGGCGGACGACGACAGCCTGGTGGTGTTCTGCCACGACGATCTCTGGTTGGGGGAGGCGCCGTTGGAGTCAGCCCTGCGCGAGGCCCTCACCCGGTTCGACCTGGTGGGGGTGGCCGGGAATGGTCGGCGCCTCAGGCGGCAACAGGCTTGGTGGCTGGATCCGGAGACGGGCACCTGGGACCATCCCCACCTGGTGGGTCAACTCCGCCACGGCGACCCTGACGCCTCGCTCCTGAACACCTATGGCCCCAGCCCGGCCCCCGCCGTGCTGCTCGATGGGGTGTTCCTGGCCGGGCGGGCGGGGGTCCTGCGACGGGCTGGCCTCGCCTTTGATCCCCGCTTCCCCTTTCACTTCTATGACCTGGATGTCTGCCGCAGCGCCGAGCAGGCGGGTCTGCGCCTGGGGGTCTGGCCCCTGGACCTGATCCACGCCAGTGGCGGCGCCGCCTTCACTCCGAGCTGGCGGGCCAGCCACCTGCTCTACAGGCAGAAATGGGAGCCGATTGATCCACCGCCCGCCGGTGAGCAAGCCCTGCGCCACGCCTACGCCCTGGCCCGCGCCCACCAGCTCCTCAGCCAGTGGAGCGAGGCCATGGCGGGCTACGACGCCGTGCTCGCCCTCCAGCCGCGCCACGGCCGGGCGCTGCAGCAGCGGGCCCTGGTGTTGCACCAGCTGGAGCGTCACGACGAAGCCCTGGCCAGCCTGAACCAGGCCCTGGCCCTCGATCCCGACAATGCCACCGCCCTCTCCAACCGCGCCATCCTGCAGGCGCGGCTGGTGGATCCGGTGGGCAGCGAGGCCTCCCTGCGCCAGGCCCTGGCCCTGCGGCCGGACGACAGCGAGCTGACCTACCGCCTGGCCCAGCTGCTGGTGCAGCTGCAGCGTCCCCTGGAGGCCGTGGAGGCTCTGCGGGCGGTGTTGCGTCGTGATCCCCACCACGAGAACGCCCTGCTCCAGCTGGGTGCCCTGTTGATGGAGCTGGAGCGGTTCGGCCTGGCCCGCAGCGCCTTCCAGCGCGTGTTGGCGCGCCACCCCGGCCACAGCCAGGCCCTGTTCGGATTGGGCCAGTGCCTGGAGTGCCTGGGGGATCCAGAAGCGGCCCTCGCCATCTTCTGCCGGGGCCTGGCGCTCGCCAACGACGACCTCAATCTCCTCTCCCTTGTGGAGAGCACCCGTTTGGCGCTCTGCCTCTGGGACGACCATGATGCGCGCATGGCCCACCTTGCGGCCCGGCTGGAGGCCCATCTGAACGATGGGGAGCGGGGAGGCGGGGAGGCGGGAACCCTGGCTGTGCCGATGCGGCTGCTGGGCCTGCCCCTGCCCCTGGAGATCCCCCGCCGGGTGGGGGCCCGCCATGCCGAACAGATGGCGCGGGCCATGGCCCCGCTGCGGCTGGAGCCGGCCGCGCCCGCGCCGCGGGCGGGCAGACCCCTGCGCATCGGTTACCTCTCGGCCGATTTCCGCTGCCATGCCATGGGGGGGCTGATCCATGGCCTCTTCTCCCACCACGACCGAGACCGCTGTGTGCCGATCGGCTACATGCTCGCCAGCAGCCACGACCGCTACACCCGCAGCGTGGCCCGGGGCTGTGAGCGGCTGCGGGACGCCAGCCGGCTTGGCAGTGGCGATCTGGCGCGCCTGATCCGCGACGACGGCATCGATGTGCTCGTGGATTTGATGGGGTACACCCATCAGGGCCGCCCCTCCGTGCTCGCCCTGCGACCCGCTCCCCTGCAAGTGCACTACCTTGGCTACCCCGCCTCGATGGGAGCGCCCTTCCTCGATGGAATCGTGGCCGACCCCTGGCTGATTCCCGAGGCGCTGGAGCACGGCTACAGCGAGCGGGTGTTGCGCCTGCCCCACGCTTTCGTCTGCTCCCCGATCCTGCCGGCGGATCCAGGGGAACCGCTGCCCCCGCCCCCCACCCGAGCAGCGCTCCAGCTGGCGCCGGAGCAGATGGTGTACGCCTGCTTCAACCGCAGCGTGAAATTCGATCCCCACCGCTTTGCCCTCTGGATGGAGATCCTGCGGGCGGTGCCGGGCAGCGCCCTGCTGCTGGTGGTGGAGAGTGGCGGCGCCCGGGAGCGGCTGCGACAGCGAGCCGATGGGCTGGGGGTGGACCCCGGACGGCTGGTGTTTGCGCCCCGATCCCCGGCGGCCCAGTTCCCCGAGCTCTGCCGTCTGGCCGACCTGTTCCTCGACACCCCTCACTACGGAGCTGGGGCCACCGGCGCGATGGGTCTCCAGGCTGGCCTGCCCCTGCTCACCTGCCCAGGGGAGTCGTTCCTATCACGCATGGGCAGCAGCCTCTGCGCCGCGGTGGACATGGAGGATCTGATCTGCGCCGACGGGGAGGCCTATCGGCAGAAGGCCATCGCCCTGGGCCGCGACCGCGGCCAGCTTCAGGACAGGCGCAGGCGACTACTGGATCCCGCCAGCCAGCTGCCTCTGTTCGACACCGGCGGCTGGGTGCGCCACTGGGAGCGGCTCCTGCAGGACTGGGTCGGGAGCTGACACGCAACTGAATCAATGGCCTGACAAGCAGCTGGCAGGCCTCAGACGTGAGGCCATGATTATTCAAGCCCTGCTGCGGGACAAGCTCCATCGCCTTGTTCAGGGGGAGCCCCACCTGCTGGAGCGCCTGGATGTGTTGGCCATGCAGGAGCTTGGCGAGCGCATGCACACAGCCCAGCTCGGCAAAGATCAGCGCATCACCGCTGATGACCTGCGCGCGTTGATTCAACGCCACGCGCCTGCGCAGATCAGCCGCGTCTATGGCCAGGCGTTCGTGGTGGAGGAGTTCATCGAGATCGTGGATGCTTTCGGACTGCGTGACTGGGACAGCTACCGCGATGTGCGCCGCCTGGGCCGCAAGAGCCGCCTCAACGAGGCCAAGCGCCGTTTGCTCTGGGAGGGCTTCAAGGCCGTGCTCAAGGAGCTGGAGCACTCAGGCCAGATCACCCCCCACCAGCCGTTCCATCGCAGCGCTGAGCAGCTCCACCGCAGCGGTGCCAGGCCCGACCAGCACATTGTGGTGGACGAATGCCAGGACATCACCGCCGCCCAGCTGCGTCTTCTGGCCGCCCTGGCCGGGACCGGCCCCGATGCCCTGTTCTTCGCCGGGGATCTGGGCCAGCGCATCTTCCAGCAACCCTTCTCCTGGACCCAATACGGCGTGGACATCCGCGGCCGCTCGCGCACCCTGCGCATCAACTACCGCACCTCCCACCAGATCCGCAGCCAAGCCGATCAGCTGCTTGATCCCGAGTCCCGCGACGTGGACGGCAACGTGCAAGACCGGCGCGGCGCCATTCCCGTCTTCAACGGCCCAGAGCCCGACATCCGGGAGTGCGAGGACAGCGACAGCGAAACCGAGCAGGTGGCCGCCTGGATCAAGCAGCATCGCAGCGAAGGCCTCACCCCCAGAGAGTTCGGCATCTTCGTGCGCAGCAGCGAGGCCGAGATCCCTCGGGCCGAGGCTGCTCTGCAGCTGGCGGAGCTGCCCTGCGAGCGCCTGGAGCCTTCCGCTATCCGCCTCGGCAGCAAGGCCACCCTCTCCACCATGCACCTGGCCAAGGATCTGGAGCTCCGAGCCGTGATTGTGATGGCCTGCGATGAAGACGTGATCCCCAACGCCGAGCGCATCAAGGCCATCACCGACGACAGCGACCTGGATGAGGTGGTGGCCACTGAACGCCACCTGCTCTACGTGGCCTGCACCCGCGCCCGCGATCACCTGCTGATCACCAGCGGCGCCAACGGCTCAGAGCTCGTAGAGGATATGAACGTTAGCCCTCGTCATGGGCATCAGGCGACGCACGCGGTCATGACGGGATCCTGCAGATGATCAGATTTTTTCAGCCAGTCCGGTTCCATCTTCCAAGCCTGTTGCCGCCTGAGGCGCCGACCATAATCCGCGGTTTGCCAAGCTGCGCGCCAGGCCCTCGGCGTTGCTTTAGGGAGGCTCTGGACAACCCCTCAGCGGCACCTGTGAGAGCGCGGAGAGCCTAGTTGGTGCAAGGGGACAGCTTCCACTGGCGACCGGTTGTCCAGAGCTTCCTTAGCGCTCGATCGGCACCACTTTCATGCCGATCGGAGCCAGGGCGATCAGCGCGAGCTTGATGTGCTGAAGCCCAAAGGGAATGCCGATGATCGTCACGAAACAGGCCACCGCTGAGGTGAGATGCCCGAGCGCCAGCCACCAGCCCGCCACCAGGAACCAGATCACATTGCCCACCACACCGAGGGGACCTGTGCCGAAATCCAGCTGCCCGCTGACTTCCCGGCGGCTGATGGCCTCGTAGCCAAAGGGCCAGAACGAGAATGTGCCGATCACAAAGCAGGCCCGGGCCCAGGGAAGGCCGACGATGGAAAGGGCGGCCAGCAGTCCAGCCAGCCACCAACCCAGACCCAGCAAAAAGCCACCGAGCACAAACCAGAGGAGATTGAGCAGGAAACGCAGCATGGCAGCAGGTCAAGGCTGAGGTGTGGAGTTGGCTTGGGTTGGCCCGGTTCGATGGGAAGCTGGCTTGCCCCGTCGGCAGCCGTCGCCCCCTCAAGTCGCCTGCAACTCCTTCAAGGCCGCGATCACCTCCTGGCTGTGGCCGAGGGGACGAACGCCGAGCCAGCGGGCGCGCACCTTGCCCGCAGGGTCGATCAAAAAGGTATGGCGCAGGGCGGAAGGAGCCAACCAGGATCCATAGCGACGGATCATCTCGCCTTCAGGGTCAGAGAGCAGGGGATAGGCGAGGCCTTCGGAGCCGCAAAAGGAGCCGTGGCTGTCGAGGGTGTCGCTGCTGACACCCACCACCTCGGCCCCCAGCTGGTGGAAGGTGGCCAGATCCTTCTGAAAGCCGCGAGCTTCCAGGGTGCAGCCCGGAGTGAAGTCTTTGGGATAGAAGTAGAGCACCAGCCAGCGATCGCGGAAATCCTGCAACGACAGGGTCACCGCTTCCGGCTCACCGCCGCCTGTCGCGGCTGGAGCCACCCCTGGCAGGCGGAATGCTGGGGCGGGATCCCCCACCAGGGGTCCGTCTCCCCCGAGGGCCAGCGCAGGGCCTGTGGCGAGCAGACCATCCGCCACCATCGCGCCCGCGAAGAGCGAGGCGGGAAGCCAGCGCAGGAAGGTTCGGCGATGCATCCGGAAGCCAGGGGTGCTGGTGAGATCTGGTGAGCAGCCTGACAGAGGAAGCAAAGACGCGGTCGAACCCAGCCCCAGAGATCAAGCAATCCCCTCAGACTGCCGCGCTCCTGCCTCGATCTGGCGTCCGACCAACAGTTGAAAATCCACAGACACCGCTCAAGACGCACAGACACCGCAACGATCTGCTCGGTTCAGCTCAGCTCAACAGGCCATCTCCCGATCTGATTGGCCAAGCGTCAAGACAGGCCCAGGCGTGCGGAACAGCCTCATGGAGCGCAGGGATCTCTCAGACCGCCAAAAGTGCCCCCAACCCCGGGCCAGCCGACCGGAACGGACAGAGCCACAGGTCGACGGCTTCAAGAGGGGTTGCAGACTGACCCTGGCGTCAGATGCGGGCGAGGTTGATGCCGAGCTCCTTGGCGTAGGGGCCGAGGCCACGCTTTTGGATGGTTTTCAGGGTGCGGGTGGAGACGCGCAGGGTGACGAAGCGCTGACCTTCCGCCCACCAGAGGCGACGCTTTTGCAGGTTGACCTGCTGAAGTTTCTTGGTGCGCACATGGGAGTGGCTGACAGCCATGCCGTTGTTGGCCCGCTGGCCGGTGAGCTCACACACGCGAGACATGACGCTTGCCGCATTCATTGCTGCGCAAACCCTATCAAATCGTGGTTCCAGGTCGCACAGCAGGCCGGACCCCGGCCAGAACATGCGCAGGAGCCTCGCGACGCTCTCCAGTCGGGAGCGGCTGCTGGCTGCGGCTTCCGCCCCCACCCGAGCCGGCAGATCACCGCTCCTGAGGGGAGCGGAGGTGGTTGAGCGGCCCGGACCAGCTGGCAGCCCTGCCAGAGCAGGAACAATTGATCGCCGGGCGACCGAGCAAGGCGGCCACAAAACGGTTGGCGGGGTCTTGATGGAGCGGCCTCAGCGTCCCCAGCGGCTGCCGGCTTCCTGCTTCAGCGAAGGTATCCGTTCGGGAGGTGGGACAACGACCAAGACACCAGCTCCAGCGATGGTTCTCGTCCTTAGCTCCAGCGATGGTTCTCGTCCTTTTCAAGATGATTTCACTTCAACCAGGCCAGGGTTTGCGACTTCAAGATGATTTCACTTCAACCAGGCCAGGGTTTGCGACTGGCTGAGCCACACAAGCTCGCTGAGGGACACAAGGGAAGCTCTGGACCACCGGTCGCCAGTGGAGTCCCTTGCGCCAACTGGGAGCTCCGCGGTCTCGCAGGTGCGGCTGAGGGGGTTTCCAGAGCCTCCCAAGCCTGAAAAGTATTGTGAAAGCATGAATCTCGGGCTATCGGCTGGCCAGGGAATCATGAGCTGTTGGGGCTGCCAAGCCAAAGTTTTTGAATTCTCGAGAGGATTGGGGTGTCTGATCCCCGTCTGTCGTGCTGGGTTCTGCAGGGCCTGCTCGCCAACGCCAGGTTTCCATCCCCGGCTCAGCTGATTTCCTGTTCCGATCCCTATCCGTTCCTCCGACTCCTGCCCATTTCAGCAAGCTTGTCTTTGCTATAAAGCAACCCAATCAAATCAAGGAAGCTCGGAACAACCGGTCGCCAGTGGAAGTTGTCCGTTGCAGCAACTGGGAGCTCCACGCTCTCACAGGTGCTGCTGAGGTGTTTTACAGAGCCTCCTTAACATGATCCGTGAGGCCTGTCCGGGACTGCTCGATTTGTTTTCACGGCTGTGTTGAAGTTTTTTATTCAGACCAAGGAAGCTCTGGACAACCGAAGCTCTGGACAACCGGTCGCCAGTGGAAGCTGTCCCTTGCACCAACTGGGAGCTCCGCGCGCTCACAGGTGTCGCTGAGGGGTTGTCCAGAGCCTCCCAAGCAGCCCGAGTAAATGAACATAACATGACGTGCGAGACAGGCCAGTGACTGCTTGGGTTGTTGTCGCTGATGTGTTGAAGTTTGTTTCTCTGGCTACGTGCAATGGGACTCAGGCTGAGGTGATCTGGCCAACTGCGGCACGCCAGAGTTGATCTTTCCAGCTGCCCTGCCTGTGGGATCTCTTGCTACCACGGATCTGGCTGATCAGCCGCAGTGCGCCAGAAAGGCTTCCTCAAGCTGGCCGCCAACTTCTGCCCAACCCTGCAGCCCAAATGGAGAAGCATCGCGCAGAAAGCAGAAGCAGTAACAAAAATCACTTCGCACGGCAACATTTGCCCCGGGGTTTCTGCCGGCGGGTTTCTAGCCTCAACGCACCACATTGCCGCCAATCCCCACGGGGAGCTCCCCTTGAGCCCATCACGGCAGCCCGATCTTCGGGACTCCGATCGCGGGACGCCTGGGGAGAAAGGATGGCTCAACCAACAGATCTTTGAGTGAACACCCTGTCGCACCGCACCACCCGTTTTTCCCTCTCCGCCCTGCTGCTCGCCACCCTGGCCGCCCTGGCCCCGGGGGCTGCTCGCGCCCAGATTGAACTGGGCGTCTACTCCGGCCGTCACTACAACAGCGATCAGGCTCTCTACAAGGCCTTCACCGCCCGCACTGGCATCCGCATCAAGCTGCTGGAGGGTAAGGACGATGCCCTGATCGAGCGTCTCCGCCAGGAGGGAGCCAACAGCCCCGCCGATGTGCTCGTGCTGGTGGATGCGGCCCGGCTCGACAAGGCGGCGCGGATGGGACTCTTTCAGCCGGTCGACTCGGCCGCCCTACGGCGCGATGTGCCGGCGCCCCTGCGGGATGGACAAGGCCGCTGGTTTGCCCTCACCCGCCGCGTGCGGGTGGTGATCGTCAATCCAAAGCAGGTCAATCCCGCCACCATCCGCACCTACGCCGATCTCGCCAAGCCGGTCCTCAAAGGCAAGCTCTGCCTGCGGGACAGCAAGAGCGTCTACAACCAGTCGCTGGTGGCGGATCAACTGATCCTGCGCGGTGAGGCGGCCACCCGTGGCTGGATTCGAGGCATGGTGGCCAACCTCAATCCCCGCCAACCCTTCTTCACGGCGGACATTCCCCTGGCCCGAGCGGTGGCCAAGGGCGACTGCGCCGTCGGCTTGGTGAACTCCTACTACGTGGCCCGCATGCTCTCAGGCGACAGCGGCTCTGCCGACAAGGCCCTGGCCAGCAACATCAAAGTGATCTTCCCCTCCCCCGCCCATGTGAACGTCACCGGGGCGGGGGTGACGCGGGCCTCCAAACAGGCGGTAGCCGCCAGCCAGTTGATTGCGTTCCTTGCCTCCGCCAGCGGGGGCAAGGGCTATGCCGCCGCCAACAACGAATACCCGCTCAAGGGGGTGGGCGGCCATTCGATCCTCAACCGTTGGGGCCCCTTTCAGGACGACGGGGTCAGTGTCCAAGCCATGGGCGCCCGCAACCGGGAGGCTGTCTCCCTGATGCGAAGCAACGGCTGGCCCTGAGCACCTGTGGCGGCTCGGTGTATTGCTCCGTCTGCCCGGGCCAGGCCCCCTGCTCGCCGCTGCTGACTGAGGCCTCTGGAGCACGGCGGTAACCTCCTCGCCGCTCGACCTGCGGGGGCTGAGCGCCAATGCCGCAGCGATGGCGACGGCCAGCCAGGGGGAGGGGGGCCCCAGACTGGCCTTGGTGTCGCGCATGGCTTGACAGCTGAACCGTCTCAGACCAACGCCGGCAGGGGTCCGGTGAGGTTGGCGGCACTGGCCTTCTGGAAGCGCAGCCGCTCGTTTTGCACGTCCACCGCGATGGTGGCGCCGGGCGGGAAAGTGCCGGTCAGGATCGCCTTGGCGATCGGCGTTTCCAGCTCCCGCTGGATGGCGCGCTTCAAGGGGCGGGCACCGTAGACCGGGTCGTAACCCACGCCAGCGAGCCAGTCAAGCGCTTCGCCATCGAGTTGGAGGCCCAGCTTTTTATCCTCCAGCCGCTTGGCCAACCGCTTCACCTGGAGCTCCACGATCTGGCGCAGCTCCTCAGCCTTCAAGCTGTGGAAGATGATCGACTCATCCAGGCGATTGAGAAATTCGGGGCGGAAGTGGGCGCGGAGCGCCTCGTTCACCCGCTTCTCCATCTCCGTGTGGCGGGCTGGATCCCCAGCCAGATCCAGAATCGAGGCGCTGCCGATGTTGCTTGTGAGAATCAGCACGGTGTTGGTGAAATCCACCGTGCGGCCCTGACCATCGGTGACGCGGCCGTCATCCAGGATCTGCAGCATCACATTGAACACATCCGGGTGGGCCTTCTCCACCTCGTCAAAGAGAATCACCGCGTAGGGACGACGCCGCACCGCTTCGGTGAGCTGACCGCCTTCCTCATAGCCCACGTAGCCCGGAGGTGCTCCGATCAGGCGGCTGACGGCGTGCTTCTCCATGTATTCGCTCATGTCAATCCGCACCATCGCCTCCTCAGCATCGAAGAGCTGAGCCGCCAGGGCCTTGCTCAGTTCCGTCTTGCCCACGCCCGTGGGGCCGAGGAACAGGAAGCTGGCAATGGGCCGGTTGGGATCGCTCAGACCCGCGCGCGAGCGTTGGATGGCGTCTGCCACCGCCGTGACAGCCTGTTGTTGGCCAATCACCCGGGTGTGCAGTTCAGCTTCAAGCTGGAGCAGCTTCTCCATCTCGCCCTGCACGAGCTTGCTCACCGGAATGCCGGTCCACTTGGCGATCACCTCAGCGATGTCATCTTCCGTGACCTCCTCACGCAAGAGTGTCTTGCCGGTTTGACCGCTGTTGAGCTCCGCTTCCTTGGTGGCCAGCTTGCGGTTGAGAGCGCCCAGGGTGCCGTACTCCAACTCCGCGGCTTTGTTGAGGTCATAGCTGCGTTTCGCCTGTTCAATCTGCAGTTGCACATGTTCGATTTCCTCCTTGATCGCGCTGAGCTCATCAATGGCGCCTTTTTCCTTTTGCCATTGGGCATTGAGGGCACTTTGCTGTTCCCCCAGCTCAGCCAGCTCCTTTTCCAGCCGCTCCAGCCGATCCCGGCTGGCCAGATCGGATTCACGACCCAAGGAGAGCTTCTCCATCTCCAATTGCAGGATGCGCCGATCCAGTTCATCGATCTCCTCTGGCTTGGAAGTGATCTCCATCTTCAGTCGGGCGGCGGCTTCATCCATCAGGTCGATGGCTTTGTCTGGCAGGAAGCGATCAGCGATGTAGCGGCTGGAGAGCACGGCGGAGGCGACGATGGCGTTGTCAGCGATGCGCACGCCATGGTGCACCTCATAGCGCTCTTTCAGGCCGCGCAGGATCGAGATTGTGTCCTCCACCGTGGGTTGATCCACAAACACCTGCTGGAAGCGGCGCTCCAGAGCGGGATCTTTTTCAATGTGCTGGCGGTGCTCGTCGAGGGTGGTGGCACCGATGCAGCGCAATTCACCGCGGGCGAGCATCGGTTTGAGCAGATTGCTGGCATCCATGGCGCCACCGCTGGCGCCAGCCCCGACCACCGTATGGATCTCATCGATGAAGAGCACAATCCGCCCCTCAGAAGCCGTCACCTCCTTGAGCACGGCTTTGAGCCGTTCCTCGAATTCGCCGCGATATTTGGCCCCGGCAATCAGGGCGCCCATGTCGAGGGCAATGAGCTGGCGGTTTTGCAGGGCGGCGGGCACATCTCCGTTGACGATGCGCTGGGCCAGACCCTCCACAATGGCGGTCTTGCCCACGCCTGGCTCGCCGATCAGCACCGGGTTGTTTTTCGTGCGCCGGCTGAGGATCTGAATCGTGCGGCGAATCTCCTCATCGCGACCAATCACGGGATCCAACTTGCCATCGCGGGCGGCGGCGGTGAGGTCGCGCCCATACTTCTCCAGAGATTCGTAGGTGCCCTCGGGATTTTGATCGGTCACCTTCTGGCTGCCACGCACTGCCAACACAGCCTGGTTGAGTTTCTCAGCGTTGCAGCCGCACTGGCTGAGCAGCTGTTTGCCGCAGCGGTCATCGCTCGCCAGGGCCAGCAGCAAATGCTCGATGGCAATGTAGCTGTCAGCAAAGCTTTTCTTCCGGGAATCGGCCTGATCAAGCACACTGTTCAGCCCCTTGCCCAGGTAGGTGTTCTCTGGAGCGGTGGCCAGACTGGGCTGGCTGGTGATGAAGCCCTCGATCTTCTGGTTCAGGCTGCCCACGTCAACGCCAGCTTTCTCCAGAATGCGACTGGCGAGCCCGTCCTGGGCGAGCAGGGCGGAGAAGAGATGCTCGCTCTCCATCTGCTGCTGCCGTTTCTGCTGAGCCAATTGCTGGGCGGCAACGACAGCGGCCCAGGCCTTCTCCGTGAACAGTTCAGCGGTGGGATGCATGGTGGGCAAGGGATGGCGTGATGGTTAGACCGTATGGCGGCCCCCTTGGACGGGGAGAGGGTGAGGGCCGAACCGGTGGATTCGGCCCTCACCCCCACAGGTGGGCGCTCCTCACCAGATTGGCGAGAAAACCGGCCAGCGACTGCGAAGTTGCCCGAATTGTGACGGCTTTGCGCCCCTGGCCTGAGGTGCTCCGTGTCGTCCCCCGTCTCCGGTTCGCCATGGCCTTGATGGGGGAGGGGGCTTCGGTGCGCTCCTCAGCGGTGGCCAGGCGAAGATCCTGGACTGGCAAGCCATGGAAGGGCGACCGCTTCTGCTGATCCCCGGGCGATGAAGGTGAGGGGGTGTGTTCATCTTGTCTGGGGGGTTAAGGCTCAGGCTGCAAGTAGATTGACCATGAATTGCATTAAGGCTCAGCCAATGCCTCGACAGCTTGGATATGGCTAACTCTTTTGAAGACTCTGCCAGTCCTCTGGCAATGCTGGCGGGCAGTGTGGGTTTATTGGCAATCGCCTTGTTTTTTACTGGCTGGATGTATCGCTGGCATTATTACACATTTTTCCAAGTTGAGCCAACAAGCCTGGGATTATCGGTGGAATCCACCATTATCGCCGCTTATGCGGTGCTCATGGGCAGTCCATGGGCGATCGTGCGTCTGCTTCTTGGTTTGGTGCTGATTGGGATGGGCATCGCGCTCTCCTTCCGAGCCAGCCGAAGCTGTCGCAGGCGGCTGCTTCCACGGTTGCGGTGGTTGGCTGGCACGTTGGGATTGAGTGAACATCAACAGAAACAGTTGCTCGCCCTGGCTTCGCTGGTCGACGAACTCGTGATCATGCTCTGGCTGCTGTTCCTCCTCCAGGGGCTGGCCGGGATGCAGGGGCTGTCCGACGCCCGCCGTGACGCGGTGAATGAAACCTCCACTCTGCCTGTGATCACCATGGCGATGACTGGCAGGGAGGCAGTGATCGGGCGGGATCTGGATCAGTTGCTGGCCAATCCACAGGGCGTGCGGCTGCTGGGCAGTCGGGAAAGGTATGAGGCCCTTCTGGGGAGCGAGCTCAATGGTCAGGAGGGTCGCGCCACTTGGCGGTTGCTCAGTGATGCCGGCGGCCAACTGTTGGTCATCCCCAGCCTGCCGGCGGCGGAAGCCGGCGGCAAGGCTCCACCGGTGTTGCTCTTTCCGGAGGGTGGCAAAGGAGATCGGCTGCTCCTCCTCAGCCCTGCTCAGCAGCATTAACCGTCGCTACCTTTCCGATCAAACGCCACTTGTCGCCATTGCATCCGTTGTTGCTGTTGGGGGGGCTTGCCCTGGCGCTCGGGCCGCTGATCCAGCCGCCAGCGGCCATCGCCCAGCTTCAGCGAGGGCCCGCCATCCGCCGTTCCGCCTGGCTGGTGGCCCTGCCACCCACCGCCACCGTGCGGCTGAAACAGGGGGGATCGTTCACCGGGCGGCTGGTGGGCTTCAGTGCCTCCAAGCTTGTCTTGTCGGCGGCCAGCCAGAGCCAAGCGGTGGCCCTGACCCAAGTGAGCACGGTCGAATTTGCTCAACCTCAGGATCTGTGGGTCACCCTGCCCAATGGAGGCCGACAACAGGTGCGGCCGATCCGGGGGTTGAGCCTTCCGATCCCGGGCGTGCCCCGTTCCGCCGTGAAGGTGAACGGGGCGACGGACACCGCCAGCGTTGACCTCACGACGGTGCTCAGTGAGGAACAGTTTGCCAAGCTGACCCGCAATCCAAGCGTGATGTTTGTGTTGAAACAAATCGAGGTGTCTGCTGACGACCAGCTGCTTCTGCGGGCGCGGCCCTATGGGGTGGAGTGATGGGCCGGTGGAGGCTTGCCACCGCTCTCGCCGCTGTCGGGATCGCTCTTCCTGGGGAACGACCTCTTCTGGCGCTGACGCCCGCGCCATTTGCCACCGTTCCTCCGGCCCGGGCGGAAGAGCAAAGGCCGCATCCCTGGGCGCCCCGGGGGAAGACCCCATGGCTGGCCCAAGGGCAGGGTTTGGCACCCAGGCGCTCGGCGCTGGTGATCGGTAACAGCGCCTATGCTGAGGCGCGCCTTGCAAATGCTTCTAACGACGCTAACGCAGTAGCAAGGGCACTACAGGATATTGGTTTCAAAGTGATGCTTATACTTGACGCGGACAAACGAACGATCATTGAACAGGTGACGTCGTTCAGCCGTAGCCTGGGGTCTGGAGAAATAGGATTATTTTATTTTTCAGGTCATGGTATTCAGATGGAAGGAGAGACCTATCTGGTTCCTGTGAATGCTCAGCTCAGTTACCCGGATGATGCCCAATATGATGCGGTACCGCTCGGCCGAGTGTTAACCAGATTGGAGTCATCCAATGCAGTGGCAAGAATCATCATTCTCGATGCATGCCGTAATAATCCGTTTTACAAACGATGGCCTGCCAGCATTCGCAGTAGCCCCATGCGTGGCCTTGCCGCCCCGCTCAGCACTGGGCGAGGCACGTTTATCGCCTTCTCAACCGCTCCTGGGGAGGTAGCAGCTGATGCCCTCGGCGATGGCCAAAATTCCCCTTTTACAACTCATTTGCTGCGTCACCTACGCACTCCCAACCTTGAAGTTGGCCAACTGTTCCGACGGATAAGAGGCGATGTTTTGCGCGCAACTCGCAACAAACAGACCCCCTGGGTTTCGGAAGCGCTTGAGGGTGAAATCTATTTGAATCCCCGCGGGGAGAAGGCTGCTATTTTTAGTCAGGCCCCTGCGGCCAGCCCTGCTCTGGCGCAATTCCAGCCGCGCTCAGCGGTGGAGTCTTCAGGGTCTGCTGTCCAATCCGAAACGCCAAATTCAGCTCCAGCCCGTAGCCTGACCTATGCATTACGAGGCCATACAGGAGCTGTGGAGTCCGTGGCCTTCAGCCCCGATGGCAGGCGCATCGTTTCAGGAAGTAGCGCAGACCTCTCACTATTCTTTACAAAAGACTTCAAACCAGACAAACAGGACAACACCCTGCGCCTCTGGGATGCCGCCACCGGCAAGCCCAGCGGGCCTCCTCTTCAAGGCCATCCAAGGTGGGTGCGCGCCGTGGCCTTCAGCCCCGACGGCAGGCGCATTGTCTCCGGCTCCGGAGACAAGACCCTGCGCCTCTGGGATGCCGCCACCGGCAAGCCCATCGGGCCTCCTCTTCAAGGCCAT
>JBKDSV010000106.1:0-9119 GCA_046340795.1 Cyanobacteriota bacterium
CAACAAGCGCTGGCTTCACTTTTTCATGCTCTTCGTGCCTGTGATGGGGCTGTGGACCAGCAGCATCGGCATCATCGGTCTGGCTCTCAACCTGCGCGCTTATGACTTCGTGTCACAAGAAATTCGCGCAGCAGAAGATCCGGAGTTTGAAACGTTCTACACCAAGAACATCCTGCTCAATGAGGGATTGAGGGCCTGGATGGCTCCAGCCGATCAACCCCACGAAAAATTCGTCTTTCCTGAAGAGGTTCTTCCACGTGGAAACGCCCTTTAACCCAGGTCTTGTCTCCGTCGGAGGCAAAGATCTTGATTCAACCGGTTACGCTTGGTGGGCTGGCAACGCTAGACTCATCAACCTTTCTGGACGACTTCTTGGAGCCCATGTGGCTCATGCCGGTCTCATGGTTTTTTGGGCCGGTGCCATGATGCTGTTCGAAGTGAGTCACTTCACGTTCGACAAGCCAATGTACGAACAGGGTTTAATTCTGTTCCCACATGTGGCGACATTGGGTTATGGAGTTGGTCCTGGTGGTGAAGTGACTGATCTTTATCCCTTCTTTGTGGTTGGAGTTCTCCACTTAATCAGCTCTGCTGTTCTTGGTTTGGGAGGCCTTTACCATGCCTTGAGGGGACCAGAGATTCTTGAAAACTATTCCGCCTTCTTTTCTCAGGATTGGCGCGACAAGAATCAAATGACCAATATCATTGGTTATCACTTGATTCTTCTCGGTGTAGGCGCTTTGTTGCTCGTCTTCAAAGCCATGTTCTTTGGCGGTGTTTATGACACTTGGGCACCTGGTGGAGGCGATGTACGCCTGATTACCAATCCAACTTTGAGCCCTGGAGTGATCTTTGGCTATTTATTCCGTGCTCCCTTTGGTGGCGAGGGTTGGATCATCGGGGTGAACTCAATGGAGGATATCATCGGCGGTCACATCTGGGTTGGACTGATCTGTATCTTTGGAGGTATTTGGCATGTCATTACCAAACCATTTGGCTGGGTTAGACGTGCTTTCATTTGGAATGGTGAAGCTTATCTGAGCTATAGCCTTGGCGCTCTAAGCTTGATGAGTTTTATCGCTTCAGCCTACATTTGGTTTAACAACACAGCATACCCTTCTGAGTTCTACGGCCCAACAAACGCCGAATCCTCCCAAGCACAGAGCTTTACCTTCCTGGTCCGCGACCAACGTTTGGGTGCAAACATTGGTTCTGCGATGGGCCCCACAGGTCTAGGTAAGTACTTGATGCGTTCGCCCACAGGTGAAATCATCTTTGGTGGGGAGACCATGAGATTTTGGGACTTCCGTGGACCCTGGCTAGAGCCGTTGAGAGGACCGAATGGATTGAGCCTGGATAAACTTCAAAATGATATTCAGCCATGGCAAGTTCGTCGTGCTGCTGAATATATGACCCATGCTCCCAATGCTTCCATTAATTCTGTTGGTGGAATCATCACTGAACCTAATTCAGTGAATTATGTGAACATCAGACAATGGCTTGCGGCGACTCAGTTTGTCTTGGCCTTCTTCTTCTTGGTTGGCCACTTGTGGCACGCGGGTAGAGCTCGTGCAGCTGCAGCCGGCTTTGAGAAGGGCATTGACAGACAGGCCGAACCGACATTGGCGATGCCTGATCTCGACTAAACTCGAGCTTCTTTGGCTTTCTTGACCCTTGCCTTGAACGGGCAAGGGTCTTTTTAATCCAGAAAAATGGAAACAAAGCAACCAATTTAACGAAGAAAATGCCTAACAACATTGAACAAAAATCATTGCTCCGGGCAGAATATTCTATGACCTGTCTTCCTTTTAAAAGAGCTTTTTATGAAGATATTGATAGAGCCTCAATCAGTGCAGAAGAATTATGTCAATGCCAAGATTGGCAAAGGTTAACTTTTGTTCATTTTGGACCAAAACGAGCCGAAGAATATTTTGACTGGATGATCAAGCTAGGAATTCTAAGGAGAGAAGTTGATGGACAGGGTTTGACTAGTCGCGTGAGACTGACACCAATGGGAAGAAAAATCATCTCTCGATCAAAATATGAGATTCGCAGGGCGGCATTGGTCGAGAGGATCTTTAACGCACTCAGACACTACCGAATCAGACTATAGGGCACCTCGAAAAATCCCGCCTCCCCCTGCTTACCGGAGTAAAATCCCTTGCCGTCACTGACCTCGCTGGCCAGTCGCGGCAGGCCAACAGTAATTTTTCGAGGTGCCCTCTAGTCACTGACCATAGATTTTATTCATAATTGTGCGCGATAAAAAACTAAGTTTTCGCCTAATTTTTAAGAAGCTATTTGCGATTAGTGTTTTGTAAAAAAACTCGCAGTGTTGACTAAATAGAAGCCATCTGGCATAGATAACTTCTGAAGGTAGATTTTCCCAATTTAGACAAAGATTGAGATTTCTCGCTAAATCCTCTGTCTGACTCAGCCAAAAATTGGAGGCCTGTTTAGCTAGTATCGCTGGGCTTAAAGAATTTTGAGGTGGAACATCCAAATAAGTTGACATCTCTAGCACGCCAGGACACAAGAATAAATTGCTACCTTCTTCGCTGATTACCATACAGCCTTGAATTGGAGCCTGCCACATTCGTCCAGAAAGAGACTTACCACGTTGATAAGGATACATTAAGCCATAGCATACTTTTGCCGTTGAAAGCTTTAAATTTGCCTCAAAGTAACTCAATGGCCTTGCTTTAATATCGACACGATTCCATTTTGCTCCATATACACGTACACTTCCAGCCCTGATCAAAGAGATGAGCTGTTGCTGATAAGGATCATTAGCAAGAGGTTTGTAATTTGATATGTGGAGAGAAGAAGATGATCTTCTGATAAATGGAAAAGAAAAATTCCAAATTGAAGGAATGACCGGCAAGTAGCCATAAACAAAAAATCCATGAGACGATGCCATCCTAGAATGCTGCATCGAAATAGTGATAATAGAAGAGGCATTGGGAAAGTATTTAAAGATATCAATATCATATTCGCACACATAATCATAAAAATGAATTGTGCCTAAATATTCGGGGAAAATACGAGTGGGAATACCACGAAAAATAACCAGAAGCTTACAGAAAGAAAGATCATCCGACTCCAAGACGGTGTAGCCCGCCAAGCGATAAAAGACTCTTGCGTTCAGGAGGACATCAAAATCGATATAATCAAAAAACATGAAACAACAGTGTTCTCTCTCTGACATACTCTTACTCCGATACACTCGTCTTGGTCATGAAGTCCAGACAACAATAGAAGCCTATAGCATTGTCAAATACTTGCAGAATCAATGTTTTGATATTCATACAAAAGATCCTAAAGATACAGTTAAGTGCGTGCTGGCATCTGGCGATGAAGGATAAAATAGAATTTTAATAAGAAAATGGAACACATCTATCAGGAAGATCAATCTTCTGAAAATGCAAGTCGCATCGACTCTGTCGCTTGGTTTTTAAGGTCAATCTGCAGGGAACCACTTTTAACGCCTGCAGAAGAAATAGAACTCGGTAATCAAATTCAGAAGATGAATAAGCTAAGAGAAAGCCAGGATACGAATCCTTCGGAAAAGGACTTAAGCATAATAAAGATTGGAGAGAAAGCAAAGCATAGAATGATAAAAGCAAATCTTCGCTTGGTTGTGAGTATTGCAAAAAAATATCAAGGAAAAGGATTAGAACTATTAGATCTTGTTCAGGAAGGCTCGCTAGGTTTGGAGCGTGCTGTCGAAAAGTTCGATCCAACAAGAGGCTACAAGTTTTCTACATATGCTTTTTGGTGGATTCGTCAAAGCATGACACGTGCAATTGCAATACAATCTAGATCTATCCGATTACCTCTGCATTGGAGTGAAAGATTGGCAACAGTAAAACGAACGACGCAGATGCTTTCTCACAAGATGGGATGTCTTCCAAATCGTATAGAAATTGCAAAAGAGATGAAGTTGTCGCTGGATGAACTTGACCTTATTCTTCGCCAATCACTTACAATTTCAAGTCTTGATGAACCAACTCAGGCAAGTGAAGGGAAAACAAATCTTATAGATTTGATTGCAGATCATAAGTGTGATGAACCCTTGGAAAAATTGGAAAAAGGAATCTATAAAGATCAACTAAATAAATGGTTAATGCATTTATCAGATCAAGAAAAGTCAGTAATCAACCTTCGCTTTGGCTTGGAAGACGAACAGATATACACTCTCTCTGAGATTGGCAAAATGATGGGTGTTTCAAGAGAAAGAGTTAGACAAATAGAACTTAAAAGCCTGAGAAAGCTAAAAGCTCTTACGAGAAAGCTGCAGATTCAGAATGTCTAGATTAATTAGGCCCAAATATATCTGGTTAATTCGTCAGACGCTGGCTCTGGTGCATTGAGAGCAAATTCAACCGCTTCTTTAATTTCGGCATCCACACTTTGTTCAATTTCACTTAATTCATCGATAGAGGCTAGGCTTGAATTGGTTAGATGCTTAGAGAGAAGCTTGATCGGATCTCGTTCAGCCCAAAATTCCTTTTCTGCCTGCGAGCGCAACTCGTCTGGATCAGCGA
This sequence comes from Cyanobacteriota bacterium, assembly GCA_046340795.1. Taxonomy (GTDB): domain Bacteria; phylum Cyanobacteriota; class Cyanobacteriia; order PCC-6307; family Cyanobiaceae; genus Cyanobium. The sequence continues at coordinate 4,548 of JBKDSV010000106.1, forward strand.
GTGAATGTCCGCGAAAGCGATAGGTCAGGCATTCAAGCAGTGTGGGACCTTCTCCATTGCGAGCACGTTGGATTGCGCGCTGTGCGGCGGCATAAACAGCAAGAACATCCATGCCATCAACTTCTTCACCATGCATTCCAAATGCGGATGCTTTTCGCCATATCTCGGGCTCGCTTGTAGCACGATTATGATCCATTCCAATCGCCCACTTATTGTTTTCAACAACAAAGAGAATTGGTAATTTCCAGAGTTGTGCCATGTTAAGACATTCATAGAATTGCCCAACATTACAAGTTCCATCTCCAAAGAAAGCGGCTGTTATTGAATCACTGTTGTCGTTGCCAAAAACTTCGCGTTTATAACGACTTGCATAAGCTGCCCCCAAAGCCACAGGAATTCCTTCGCCAATAAAAGCATAGCCACCCAAAAGATGATGTTCCCGAGAAAATAAATGCATTGATCCTCCTCTTCCCTTGCTACAACCAGTTGACTTACCAAATAACTCACTCATAACTTCTTTGGCTGGAACACCACAACTTAGGGCATGCACGTGATCTCTGTAGGTACTACAGTACCAATCGTGCTTTAGTCGACTCGCTTTAATTACGCCGGTAGAAACGGCCTCTTGCCCATTATATAAATGTACGAAGCCAAACATCTTGCCACGGTAATACATTTCAGCGCACTTGTCTTCAAAGCGCCTACCTAATACCATGTCTCTAAAAAGTACCAGTCCGAGTTCACGACTCAGGAAAGAATGGTCAACAGAAGACTGAAGTGCAACTGAGCGCTGAGCATGAACGCCAATGTCAGGATCTGACGTCAACGGGGGAGAAAGGAGCTCAAGGCTTGGATTCAGGGAAGACTCTTGACCAATAGGAGGTGTCATGCATAGAAGGCTGAAAGTGTTCAATAGTCTAGGGTGTGGTGGTTCCACAGCACCTGTCAGAGGGCAATTTGTGGAGAAGACCATGATTGAGTAGAATCCCCGTGCACAAGGTCTGTCGTGAAGCTTCCTCTTGACAATTTTCAAGTTCTAGGAGTCAGCCCTGGTTCCAGCGCGAGAAGTATTTTAACTATGCTTGAGAGAAAACTAGACAATTGTAACTATCAAGGATTTTCCAAAGAAACACTTAGAATGCGAAAATATCTTCTAGAAGAGTATAGTAAGCCACTGCTTGAAACGGAGAAAAGAAAAGAATTCGAATTAGATTATCAAGCTTCTGACTCAACACATGAGGAGGACAGATTTATTGACATACCCAATGGTTATGAAATTGCCGGATTATTACTGCTTTTGGAAGCTGGACAATTTGATGAATGTCTTGGCCTCGCCAATGAAATGAGTCTATTAAAACACAAAGATTTTGCAGTTGGTATTACCAAGACATCTGATCTTTGTCTTCTTATAGCTTATGCCACCGTTGAATACGGAAGAGTATTAAAGTCAAAGAGATACTATGATTCTTGTGCTAGAATCTTGGAAAAAGGCCTGATGCATGTCAAGGATAAAGTTTATCTTGCAAATATTGAAAATACGATTGCCGAAGAATTAGAAGAAATTATTCCATTTAGAATCTTAGATCTTTTAAGTCGAGAAATGGACGAGCCAATTAGAGAGCTTGGCATTGAACTGCTGAATGATTTTGTCATGAAAAGAGGAGGGTTGGACTGTGAAAGCAACCTTTACATGATAGATATCGAATTTAAGTCTTTCTTTCGACAGATAAGATATTTTCTTACTGTGCAGGAGCAAATTGACTTATATCATAAATGGTGTGCTGCCGGATCAAAATCAGCTTGCTTTTTACTTGGTATATCCCTGGTTGCCTCTGGCTTTGCCAGGAGAAAACCAGAAAGACTTGTCCAAGCACTCGAGGTAATGAATAATCTCGACTCGCAAGAATTACGAGATATGATTGCCTATATCTCTTTGTTGCTTGGAAAAATTGAGGACTTAGCTCCTGCTTCTAGTGTATCAGAAGAGAGTGATTACACGTCCCCGGCTAACCCTTCTGAAGTCAGGCTGGGTCAGCTATGTGCAGATTGCCGAGAATGGCTTGAGAGAGATGTGCTGGAAGGTTATCGTGATTTAGAAGCGGATCCAGACCTTGAAGCCTATTTTAGCGATAGAGATGTAACAAGTTTTATTGAAACACAGGACAGGCAGATATTATCGCAGAAAAATACAACGAAAATGTTATTCGATCCAGTAGATTTAAGTCATAATTTTTTGCAAAAGTCAAACAATGAAAAGCGGATTGATTGGGGAGATTTAAATCAAAGATCAAAGATTAAAGATCATGAGCCTGTAAAGTATTCAAACACAAAATCTCTCACAGAAATCTTAAGATCAAAATGGATACTTGCTCCTTTAATTGTAGTAAGCTTGTTTATTTTCTTGTTTTTCATGCTTAAACGGAGTGGTCAAAAATCAAATAGTTCGCAGATGAACGAGAAGAACGCCATAACGTTATCGACATCACCACAAAAACTTGCAAAGAAGGACAGCTCAAAAACTGATAATAATAAAAATAATCTTAATAGTTTTGAAAAATACCCAAGTAAAGTTCAACTTTTGACGATATTATCTGAATGGTTAAGTATCAAAACTAGAACACTAGCCGGCGAAGAAATTCCCGACACTGCAAAAAATGTGGCAACGCCACAAGCTATTAACCGCTTGCAAGCAGAACGGAAGGAGGACAGTGCTAAAGGAGAAAAACAAATAATTTCTGCTCAAGTACTTGATCTTCAAGTTCCGATTCGGCAAGATAATCAGATAGAAATACTTGCCAGATTATCATATAGCGATAAAAGAATAAATAAAGAAGGTGTGGCTATTGAAAAAACCCCAAAATATGTCTTTAAAAAAACATATATACTTGTGAACAGCGGTTCCAAATGGCTGGTACAATAGCTAGAGGTATGGCAATTCTGCTACGGTTATGTTTGAAGACCTCGCCAACAAGTTTGATGACGCATTAAAGACCCTTAAGGGTCAAGATAAGATTTCTGAAGCAAACATAGAACCAGCACTTAAAACAGTGAAGCGTGCTTTGCTGGAAGCTGATGTTAATTTAAGCGTTGTCAATGAGTTTATACAAGAACTAAAGCAAGATGCATGTGGAACTGATGTCGTAAGAGGAATTACGCCAGAACAGAAGTTTGTTGAAATTGTTCACAAAAGATTGATCAGTATAATGGGAGACGCAAATGAAAAATTGATTATAAATGATGTCGGACCAACAGTTATTATGCTTGTTGGATTGCAGGGAGCAGGAAAAACTACTGTTGCAGCAAAACTGGGTTGTTATCTTAAGGAACAGGGAAAAAATGTCCTTATGATTGCCGCAGATACCTTCAGACCTGCTGCAAGGCAACAACTAGAAACTCTTGGCAAGCAAGTAGGAATCACAGTCTACGGCGGAGAGTCTGGACAAACATCATTGGCGATTTCTCTTGCTGGTAGGAAGAAAGCAGTTGACGAAAGCTTTGAAATAGTAATAGTAGATACGGCTGGAAGACTATACATTGACGAAACTCTGATGGATGAAGTCGTCCTGATTAAGGAATCGCTAAAGCCAGATGAAGCTCTACTTGTTGTAGATTCCATGATTGGTCAGGAAGCCGCTGATTTAACACGAGTATTCAATGAAAAGGTTGGAATCACAGGAGCTATTCTAACAAAAATGGATGGAGACTCTAGGGGAGGAGCTGCCTTATCAATAAAGAAAGTGAGCGGGAAACCAATTAAGTTTATTGGAACAGGAGAAAAAATTGGTGCATTGGAACCCTTCTATCCCGATCGAATTGCGAGTAGAATACTTGGCATGGGAGATATTTTAACATTAGTCGATAAAGCACAAAAAGAAGTTGAACTGGCTGATGTTGTTCGAATGCAGCAAAAGTTTCAAGAGGCTTCATTTGATTTTACTGATTTCTTACAACAGATGAAGCTTATCAAGAGGATGGGCTCATTAGGAGGACTCTTGAAAATGCTGCCAGGGATGAATAAAATTGATGAAAAAACCTTGAAAAGTGGAGAGTTACAACTAAAGAAAATTCAAGCCATGATTGATTCCATGCATGCAGATGAAAGAAAAGATCCGAAATTATTATTAAAAAGTCCCAAAAGAAGACGCAGAATAGCATCTGGATCTGGCTATACAGAAGCAGAGGTGGATAAGATGATCAGCGATTTTGAGAGAATGAGGGGTATGATGCAGGGTATCGTTAAAGGTGACTTCTCAAAATTGAGAGCAAATCCAATGATGCCAGGATCTCCTCTCGTCACGGATGACTACGCTGGCATGGACGTCAGTAAAGCCGATAAGGGAGGGAAGCGGAAAGAAAGCCGAAAGAAAAAAGGTTTTTTCGATTTGTGACTGGATCAAAAATGGATTCAATCAGAGCTTCTGACTTGCACCGCTTGGCAGGGCTGATTCAAACTTGCCACTCTGCGTTCATGTGCCCAGCAGCTCTGAGGAACTGAGTCCCGAGCTCATAGGGGTCTCAGCGTGGGACCTGAATCACAATCGTGGCCTGGCGCCTCTATCCAACCACTTTAAA